>DASQMQ010000300.1:0-4409 GCA_035645455.1 Pseudonocardia sp. | reverse complement strand
CGGGGACTTCTACCTGGAGCTGTCGACCCGCAACCCGGAGAAGTCCATCGGCAGCGACGAGGACTGGGAGCGGGCCACCGACGCCCTGCGGGAGGCGGCCGAGGCCAGCGGGCTGGACCTGGTCCTCGACCCGGGCGGGGCGGCGTTCTACGCCCCGAAGATCAGCGTCCAGGTCAAGGACGCGATCGGGCGGACCTGGCAGATGTCGACCATCCAGGTCGACCTGATGGAACCGGACCTGTTCGGTCTGGAGTACTCCGCCGCCGACGGCTCCCGGCCGCGCCCGGTGATGATCCACCGGGCGCTGTTCGGGTCGATCGAACGGTTCTTCGGGGTGCTGCTGGAGCACTACGCCGGGGCCTTCCCGGCCTGGCTGGCCCCGGTCCAGGTGGCCGCCATCCCGGTCACCGCCGACCAGGTCCCCCACGTGCGAGCGGTCGCCGCCGCGCTGCGCGAGCACGGCGTCCGGGTCGAGGTCGACACCAGCGACGACCGGATGCAGAAGAAGATCCGCACCCACACCCTGCAGAAGGTCCCCTTCCTGCTGCTCGCCGGCGGTCGGGACGCCGAGGCCGGCGCGGTCAGCTTCCGGTTCCGGGACGGCAGCCAGGTCAACGGCGTCCCGGTGGCCGAGGCCGTGCGCCGGGTCGTGGACTGGATCGCCGCACGGGACAACACCGCGCCGACTGCCGAGGCGTTCGGCGGCGGCACCGACGGCCACGCCAGCAAGGCCGGCGCCGCGACCGCATAGCACGGTCCGCGCCCGCCGCGGCGGAACCGGGTAGCGCGCTCACCACCGGCGGACCACGGCCTAGGATCGCCGGTCATGAGCGACGCGGCCGCGCCGGACGCGCCCGACGGCGGGCCCACCCTGGAGGAACAGGACGGCGTCGGCACTCCGGACGGGTTCCGCCGGCTGTGGACCCCGCACCGGCTGGCCTACATCAAGGAGGCCGGCGCCGAGGGCTGCCCGTTCTGCCGCATCCCGGACATGTCCGACGAGGACGGCCTGGTGGTGGCCCGCGGGGAATCCGTGTACGCGGTGCTGAACCTGCACCCGTACAACCCCGGGCACCTGATGGTGCTGCCCTACCGGCACGTCGCCGACCTGGAGGAGCTCACCCCGGCCGAGGCCGGCGAGCTGATGACCTTCACCCAGGACGCCGTGCGGGCCATGCGCCGGGTGGCCGCGCCGCACGCCTTCAACGTCGGGTTGAACCTGGGTGCGGTGGCCGGCGGTTCGCTGGCCGAGCACCTGCACCAGCACGTCGTGCCGCGCTGGGGCGGGGACGCGAACTTCATCGCGGTGGTCGGCCAGACCAAGGTCATCCCGCAGTTGCTGTCGGAGACCAGGGCGCTGCTGGCCCGGGCGTGGGGCAGCCCGCCCGCGCACCCGGCGCGCGGCTAGGCTGGATCACGGTCCCCGGCGCCCCCGGAACCCTCCGTCAAGCAGGAGCCCATGCTCAACGTCTTCGCCCGCGTGCACGTCGACCGCGCCGCCGTGCCGCTCGGCCGGTGGCTGGTGGACCGCGGGGTGGCGCCGGACGCGGTCACCGTCGCGGGCACCGTCGGCACGGTGGCCGCGGCGCTGTGGTTCCTGCCCCGCGGTGAGCTGTTCGCCGGTGCCGTGGTGATCACCTTCTTCGTGCTGTTCGACCTGGTCGACGGGGCGATGGCCCGCGCCCGGGGGCACGGCACGCCGTTCGGCGCGGTGCTGGACTCGACCTGCGACCGGGTGGCCGACAGCGCGCTGTTCGCCGGGCTGAGCTGGTGGTGCCTCGGCGTCGGGGAGCAGCGCACGCTCGGCGTCGCGGCGCTGCTGTGCCTGGTCGCCGGCCAGCTGGTGTCCTACATCAAGGCCCGGGCCGAGGGGGCCGGCCTCGCCGCCGACGGCGGGCTGGTCGAGCGGGCCGAGCGGCTGATCCTGGCCCTGGTCGGCGCCGGGCTGCACGGGCTGGGCGTGCCCTACGCGCTGCACGTCGCGCTCTGGGTGCTGGCCGCGGCCTCGCTGTGGACCGTGGGGCAGCGCGTGCTGGCGGTTCACCGCAGCGCCCGGGCCACGACGGCGGCGGGCCCGGTCGACCCGGTCGACCCCGCCCCCGGGCCGTGACCGGGGCCGGCCCGCCGGCAGCCCCCGGCCCGCAACGCCGGCCGGTCCGCGACCGGCTGGTCGACGGGCTGGTCGACCTCGAGTACGCCGCGGCCTGGCGGCTGGTCCGCGCGGTCCCCCCGGCGGTGGGCCGGCGCGCCTTCGACCTGGGGGCCGACCTGGCCGCGCGGCGCGCCGGCCCGGGTGCCCGGCGGTTGCGGGCGAACCTGGCCCGGGTCGTCCCGCAGGCCTCGCCGGCCGAGCTCGACGCCCTGGTCCGCGCCGGGCTGCGCAGCTACGCCCGCTACTGGTACGAGGCGTTCCGGCTGCCGGTGGCCGATCCGGTCGCGGTGCACGCCGGCACCGCCGCCACCGGCACCGGCCCGTTCGAGCAGGCCGTCGGGGAGGGCCGCGGAGTGGTCTTCGCGCTCGCCCACACCGGCAACTGGGACGCCGCCGGGGTCTGGCTGGTGGAGGAACTGCGCCGGCTCGGCCACGAACCCACCTTCACCACGGTGGCGCAGCGGCTGCGGCCCGAGTCGGTGTACCGGCGGTTCGTCGCCTACCGCGAGGCGCTGGGCTTCGAGGTGGTGGCGGCCGAGGACGGTTCGCGTGCGCACCGGGCGCTGACCGGGCGGCTGCGCCGCGGCGGGGTGGTCTGCCTGCTCGCCGAGCGGGACTTCACCGCCACCGGCGTCGAGGTCGACTTCTTCGGCGAGCCGGCCAGGTTCCCGGCCGGCCCGGCCCGGCTGGCCGCGCTGACCGGCGCGCTGCTGGTGCCGGTCTTCGCCGGGTTCACCCCCGGCGGCTGGACCCTGGAACTGGCCGACCCGGTCCCGGTCGGGGGCCGGGCCGGGATCGGCCGGGTGCTGCAGGACCAGGCGGACGCGCTGGCCGCGATGATCCGCCGCCGGCCGCAGGACTGGCACGCGCTGCAGCCGGTGTGGACCGCCGACCGCGCCCCCGACCCTGCCCCCGATCGCGCCCCCGACCCGGCGCCCGGGCGCGCGGCGGACCCGGCGGTCACCCCGCGATGAGCGCCGCGCCGCGGACCGGCCGGTTGCGGGTCGGCATCGTCTGCCCGTACTCCCTCGACGTCCCCGGCGGGGTGCAGGCCCACGTGGTCGGCCTGGCCCGGGCGCTGGAGGCGCTCGGGCACACCGTCGGCGTGCTCGCCCCGGCCGACTGCGCCACCCCGGTGCCCGACTTCGTCACCGCGACCGGGCGGGCCCGTGCACTGCCCTACAACGGCTCGGTGGCCCGGGTGGCGTTCGGCCCGGTCAGCTACACGCGCGCGCGGCGCTGGCTCGCCGAGAACCGCTTCGACGTGCTGCACCTGCACGAGCCCACCACGATGAGCCTGTCGGTGCTCGCCCTGATGGCCGCCGAGGGCCCGATCGTGGCCACCTTCCACACCGCCACCGAGCGGTCCCGCGCGCTCAGCGCGTTCGGCGGGGTGCTGCGCCCGCTGATGGAGAAGGTCACCGCCCGGATCGCGGTCTCCCCGGTGGCCCGCCGGGTGCAGGTCGAGCACCTGGGCGGGGACGCCGTGGAGATCCCCAACGGGGTCGACGTCGAGGCGCTGGCCGAGGGCCCGCTGCTGGTCGGGCACCCGCGCCCGGACACCGTCGGCTTCGTCGGCCGGTTCGACGAGCCGCGCAAGGGGATGCCGGTGCTGCTGGCGGCACTGCGGTCGCTCGCGCCGGTGCGGCCCGACCTGCGCCTGGTCGTCGTCGGCCGGGGTGACGCCGACGCGCTGCGCCGCGCGGCCGGGCCGCACGCCGACCGGCTGGAGCTGCTCGGCCCGGTCGACGACGCCACCAAGGCCGCCGCGCTGCGCTCGGTCCAGGTGTTCTGCGCGCCGAACCTGCGCGGGGAGAGCTTCGGCATGGTGCTCACCGAGGCCATGGCCGCCGGCGCCCCGGTGCTGGCCAGCGATCTGGACGCGTTCCGCGCGGTGCTCGGCGACAGCGGCGCCGGGCGGCTGTTCCCGGCCGGCGACGCGGATGCGCTGGCCGGTGCGCTCGCCGCGCTGCTCGACGATCCCGCCGGGCGGGCGGCGGCCGGTGCCGCCGGCTCGGTGCGGGCCACCGACTTCGGCTGGCCCGCGGTCGCCGGTTCGGTCCTGCAGGTCTACCGGGCCGCGGTGGCCGCCGATCCCCGCCGCGTCGTGCGCACCGGCCGATGACCGGGCTGCTGTGGGCGCTGGGCTGCGTCCTGGTGGTGCTGGTGGTCTGGACCGCCGCGCACACCGCCGCCCGGGTCCGCCGCCTGGACCGGCTGCACGCCCGGCTGGACGCGGCCCGGTCCGGTCTGCTCG
>DASQMQ010000299.1:0-8167 GCA_035645455.1 Pseudonocardia sp. | reverse complement strand
CACATCATGGCACCGAAGCACAAGTGGGATAGCGTGGGAGCGCGAAGCAAGGAGCAGGTGGCCGAGTTGATGTCGCGCGCGATGGCCGAGGGCCGACATTCATCCTATGGAAGCCATGCTAGGATATCGACCTGGTCCCATCAGGGCAAGGTAATCGAAGTCACGTACTCCAGGAGCGGCGGACAGATCTCCAATGGCTGGGTGAAGTGACCATGTCGAGCGTTCGGTCCCTTATCGCGGCCGGAGACGTGGACGAGGCAGTACGGCGTGCGCTGACGTTGCGCGTGCGACATGTCATCGAGCAACTCGACTACGACACCCTCGACCAGCACGCCGACCATGCATCCGAGTTCCTGCAACGCTGGCTGCCGGCGCTGGATCCCGGCGAACGACTGGGAGCCGCATCGTGGGCGTGCGGGCAGTTCGTCACCGCGCTCGTCCACCTCGAAGGCGCGTACGGGATCGGTGCCCGGCTCATGCTGGAGGCGCAACGGGTGGCCGCCGCCGAACTCGCGGTCACGATGCGTGATTTCGCCGTCCTGGCAGATGGCCCGGATTCCGAGATCGCACCAACGGTGGCTGAGCGGTTGAGCAGCTACGCCGAACGACTCGACACGATGGACTTCACGCCCTACTGAGCAGCGCGGTGCTCGTCGGGCTCACCCGAGGCTCGGTCAGGCCCCGACCGAGGCGGAGGCGATCGCGTCGCGAAGCACCCGGGCAGCGGGCGGGCCGGTCAGGGGGTGCGGGTGTCGCGGCGGATGGGGTGGTCGGCGGGGATCTCGACCAGCACGATCCGGGTGCCGTCCGGGTCGGCGATCCACATCTCGTGCAGGCCCCAGGGCTCCTGGCGGGGCTCGCGGACGACGTGGTCGGCCAGCTCGCGGTGGGCGGCGGCCAGGTCGCGGACCTGGAGCCAGAGCGCCACGGCCGGGCCGGCCGGCTGCTCGGCGGCCCCGGACAGCTCCAGGTACCCGCCGCCGAGGAAGAACACCGTGCCGCCGGGGAACTCCCGGGCGATCGCCAGTCCGAGGGCGTCGCGGTAGAACGCCAGGCTGCGCGCCAGGTCGACGGGGTGCAGCAGCACCCGTCCGGCCAGGATCTCCATCGAACCCCTCCGTCAGCCCGGGTGGGCGGCCAGGTGCCCGGCGATCAGCTCGGCCAGCTCGGCCGGCGCCTCGTCCGGGATCCAGTGGCTGACCCCGCGCAGCTCGACGAACCGGAAGGGCGCCTCTACGTGCCGGCCGGCGAGCATCGCCGCCTGCCGGGTGATGGCGACGTCGCCGTCGCTCCAGACGAACAGGGTCGGCACCCGGACCGGCCGTGCCGGGGTCGCGCCGCGGGCCAGTGGGATGGCCCGGTACCAGTTCAGCGCGGCGGTCAGGGCGGCCGGATCGGCCAGTCCGGCGGCGTCGCGCTCGGCGGCCGGCGCCGACTGCCCGGCCCGGCGCAGGGCGGCGGCGAGCCGGCCGGAGAACTCCCGGCCGTGCGCCCCCAACAACCGCTCGGGCAGCCCGGGGAGCTGGTAGAACGCCATGTACCAGGACGCCAGGGCCTGCCGACCGGTCAGCAGTGCGCGGCCCATCGCGGCCGCCGGCGGCACGGACACCGCGGTGAACGAGCGCAGCCGATCCGGGTGCTGGGCGGCCAGCGCCCAGCCCACCGCCGCACCCCAGTCGTGCCCGACCAGGTGCACCCGTCCGGTGGAACCGACCGCGTCGTCCACCACCGCCAGCGCGTCCGCGGTCAGCTCGGACAGCACGTAGTCGCGCCGGCCCGGCGGACGCGCGCCCGGGGAGTAGCCGCGCTGGTCGGGGGCCAGGCACCGGTAGCCGCGCCCGGCCAGCCGGGACGCCACCCCGGTCCAGGAGGACGCCCGCTGCGGGAAGCCGTGCAGCAGCAGCACCGGGTCGCCGTCGGCGGGTCCGTGCTCGACCACGTCGAAGACCAGCCTGCCGCGGGTCGTCTCCCGGCTCACCGTGCGCACCGGCCCATCATGCCCGGGCGGCCGCGCCGGCCGCTGCCGCTGGGTGGGAGTGGGCGAGGCGCCCACGTCCCCCGCTCGCGGGTTGTGCGACGGTGGCATGTCGAGTTCAGTGTCGACTTCAGTGATGGCCGGCACCGCGGATACGGTCCGGCGGGCCAACCAGCGGGCAACCGGCAATGGGAGTGAACACGCGTGACCGTGCAGCCGTTCCAGCGAGTCGCCATCGTGAACCGGGGCGAGCCGGCCATGCGGCTCATCAACGCGGTGCGGGAGTGGAACGCCGAGCTCTCCTCCCCCGGTTCGGCTTCGGGTTGGACACTGCACGACCGGCCCCCGCTGCGCACCATCGCGGTCCACACCGCGGTCGACCGGCACGCCATGTTCGTCCGGGAGGCCGACGAGGCCGTGCTGATCGGCCCGGACGACCCGGACCAGGCCTTCGGCGCCAGCCCCTACCTCGACCTCGACGAGCTGTCCCGGGCGCTGCGGGCGGCCCGCGCCGAGGCGGTCTGGCCGGGCTGGGGGTTCGTCTCCGAGCGCGCCGACTTCGCCCGGCTGTGCCGCGACCTGGGGATCGTCTTCGTCGGGCCGTCGCCGGAGGTCATGGACCGGCTCGGCGACAAGATCGCGGCCAAGGAGCTGGCCGAGCAGGTCGGCGTGCCGCTGGCCCCGTGGAGCGGGGGCGCGGTCGCCGACCTGGCCGCGGCGCGCGAGCACGCGGAGCGGATCGGTTACCCGCTGATGGTCAAGGCCACGGCGGGCGGTGGCGGGCGCGGCATCCGGCGGGTGGACGGCCCCGACGGGCTGGCCGAGGCGTTCGAGCGGGCGTCCTCCGAGGCGGCCAAGACCGCCGGGAACGCGACGGTGTTCCTGGAGCGGGCGATCCGCGGCGGTCGCCACGTCGAGGTGCAGGTCGTCGCGGACGCCGCGGGTGAGGTGTGGACGCTGGGCGTGCGGGACTGCTCGGTGCAGCGGCGCAACCAGAAGGTGATCGAGGAGTCCGCGTCCACCGCGCTGGACGCCGAGCAGGAGCAGTTGCTGCGCGAGTCGGCGGCGAACCTGGCCCGCGCGGCCGGCTACGTCAACGCCGGCACGGTGGAGTTCCTCTACGAGCCCAAGGAGCGGCTGCTGTCGTTCCTGGAGGTCAACACCCGGCTGCAGGTCGAGCACCCGGTCACCGAGGCCACCACCGGGGTGGACATCGTCAAGCTGCAGCTGCACGTGGCCATGGGCGGGCGGCTGGCCGACAGCGGTGCCGGGCTGCCCGACGGGTCCGCGCCCCCGGCCCGCGGGCACGCCATCGAGGCCCGGCTGACCGCCGAGGACCCCGAGCAGGAGTTCGCCCCGGCGCCCGGCCGGATCACCTACCTGGCCCTGCCCAGCGGGCCGGGCGTCCGGGTGGACACCGGGGTGGCCACCGGCGACCTGATCCCGCCGCAGTTCGACTCCATGATCGCCAAGGTGATCGCCTGGGGCCGGGACCGGTCCGAGGCCAGGGCCCGGCTGTCCCGGGCGCTGCGCCAGACCGCCGCGGTGATCGACGGCGGGACCACCAACAAGGCGTTCCTGCTCGACCTGCTGGACCGCCCGGAGGTCCTCTCCGGGGACACCGACACCACCTGGCTCGACGCCATGATGGCCGCCGGCTACGTCCCGCCCCGGCGCCTCGACGTCGCCCTGCTGGCAACCGCGGTGGAGGCGCAGGACGCGCACGTGGCCCGGCAGCGCCAGCGGCTGTTCGTCTCCGCCGAGCGCGGCCGTCCCGAGGTCGGCCACGGCGCCTGGCACCAGGTCGACGTGCGCGCCGCCGGCGAGTCCTACCGGCTGCGGGTCGCGCAGACCCGCCGCGGGCGCTACCGGGTGGAGCTGGACGGCACGATCGTCGACGTCGACGCCGAGCGCACCGGGCCGGTGGAGCGGCGGCTGGTCGTGGGCCCGGTCGACCACCGGGAGTCGTTCGCGGTGCTGGCCGTGCCGCCGCGCGGGTCGTCGTCGGACTACCTGATCGAGGTCGACGGCGCGGTCCACCGGATCTCCGGCGGGGAGGCCGGGCTGGTCCGCGCCCCGGCCCCGGCGATGGTGGTGGCCATCCCGGTCGCCGAGGGCGACGAGGTCGAGGCCGGTGCCGTGGTCGCGGTCGTGGAGAGCATGAAGCTGGAGACCGTGCTGCGGGCGCCGGTGGCCGGCCGGGTGCGCGAGGTCCTGGTCTCGCCGAACACCCAGGTCGAGGGCGGCACCAAGCTGGTGCGCCTGGAACCGGACACGGACGCCGCACCCGCGGCGGCGGGCGGCCGGGCCGACCTGTCCGCGCTGGCCACCCGGCCGGTGGGCGGTGCGGACCCGGCGACCGTGGCGGCCGAGGCGCTCGACTCGCTGCGCTACCTGGTGCTCGGTTTCGACGCCGACGAGCGCGACGCCCGCCCGCAGCTGGCCGCGCTGGCCGCGGCCCGCGCCGAGCTGCCCACCGACGACCCGGCCGTGCTGGCCGGGGAGACCGCGGTGCTGCGGATCTTCGCCGACCTGTGCGCGCTGTCGCGCAACCGGCGCGGCCCCGAGGACGAGACCGAGCCCGTCGACCCGGCCGGCGAGGAGGCCCGCAACCCGCAGGAGTTCCTCTACGCCTACCTGCGCTCGCGCGACGCCGACGCGGAGGGGCTGCCGGAGTCGTTCCGGGCCAAGCTGCGCCGCGCCCTGGCCCACTACGGGGTGCCCGACCTGGACCCCACCGACCAGCTGAACAGCGCGCTCTACCGGATGTTCCTCGCCCACCGCCGGGCGAGCGCGCACGTGCCGGTGGTGCTGGAGCTGCTGCAGTGGCGGCTGGCCCACCCCGGCACGCTGCCGGAGTCGGCCCGCGAGGAGTACCGGGCGATGCTGGACCGGCTGGTCACGGCCACCCAGCTGCGCCACCCGGTGGTCGGCGGGCTGGCCCGCCGGGTGCGCTACACCTGCTTCGACGCCCCGCTGATCGCCGCCGAGCGGACCGCCGGGCAGGACGCCGTGCGCGCCGAGCTGGACCGGCTCTCCGCCGACCCGGCCGAGCGCTCGGCCCAGATCGACCGGATCGTGGCGGCCGCCGAGCCGATCCTCGGGGTGTTCGGCGGCGGGCACCAGGCGGCGATGCTGGAGATCATGACCCGGCGCTACTACCGGGTGCGCCCGCTGACCGGCGTGACGGTGCAGGACCGCGGCGGACGCCCGCTGCTCACCGCCGAGTACACCCACCAGGGCCGCGACGTCGTGGTGCTGGCCACCACCGTGCACACCGCCCCGGACGCCCCGCCGGCCGGCGACCCGATGGCGGTGCAGGGCGACCTGCGGCGGCTGATCACCCAGCTGCCCGCGGGCCGGGTCGCGGCGCTGGACCTGTACGTGATCGCCGGGGAGGCGCCGGACGCCGACCCGGAGCGCTCGGCGGAGAAGATCAAGGCCCTGCTGGGCCGGCTGCCCGAGCGGCTGGGCCGGGTGGCCGTCGCGGTCCGCCGCCCGGACGGCGACGAGCGCTCGGCCTGGTTCACCTTCGTCCCGACCGGGCCGGACGACCGCCGCCCGGTCGAGGACCGCACGCTGCGCGGGTTGCACCCGATGGTGGCCGACCGGCTCGGGCTGTGGCGGCTGTCCGGGTTCGAGCTGACCCGGCTGCCCTCGCCGGTGGACGTGCACCTGTTCCGCGCGGTGGGCCGCGAGGTGCCCGCGGACAAGCGGCTGATCGCGCTGTCGGACGTGCGCGACCTGACCGTGCTGCGCGGCGACGACGGCTCGATCCGGGCCCTGCCGCAGCTGGAGCACGTGCTGGACGCCTGCCTGGACGCGCTGCGCGCGGCCCGGACCGCCGACCGCGGGGACGCCGCGCTGGACTGGAACCGGGTGCTGCTCTACGTCTGGCCGGTGGTGGACGTCCCGCTCGACGAGCTGGACGCGGTCGTCCGGGTGCTGGCGCCGCGGACCGTGGGGCTGGGGCTGGAACAGGTGCTCGTCCAGTTCCGGTACTCCCCGGACGGCGCCGAGCCGCGGGAGTTCATGCTGCGGATGTCCCGACCGCCGGGCGCCGGGCTGACCGTGCGGGTCACCGAGCCGCCCGCGCACCCGCTGCGCGAGCTGGACGCCTACGCCCAGAAGGTGATCCGGGCGCGGCGCCGCGGCGCGGTCTACCCCTACGAGCTGGTGCCGATGCTGCTGCGCGACCCCGACCGCCGGGGCACCAACGGCGGCGGCAACGGCGACGGGCCCGGCATCTTCACCGAGTACGACCTCGACGCCGAGGGCGCACCGGTGGTGGTGGACCGGGCACCCGGCCAGAACACCGCCAACATCGTGCTGGGCACGATCACCACGGCGACCGAGCGCTACCCGGAGGGCATGACCCGGGTGGTGCTGATCGGCGACCCGACCAAGGCGCTCGGGGCGCTGGCCGAGGCGGAGTGCCGCCGCGTGCTGGCGGCCATCGAGCTGGCCCGGCGGCTGGACGCCCCGATCGAGTGGTTCGCGGTGTCGGCCGGGGCGAAGATCGCCATGGACTCCGGCACCGAGAACATGGACTGGATCTCCCGGGTGCTGCGCGGGATCATCGAGTTCACCCAGGACGGCGGCGAGATCAACGTCGTGGTCACCGGGATCAACGTGGGCGCCCAGCCGTACTGGAACGCCGAGGCGACCATGCTGATGCACACCCGGGGCATCCTGGTGATGACCCCGGACAGCGCCATGGTGCTCACCGGCAAGCAGTCGCTGGACTACTCCGGCGGGGTCAGCGCCGAGGACAACTTCGGCATCGGCGGCTACGACCGGATCATGGGCCCGAACGGGCAGGCGCAGTACTGGGCGCCGGACCTGTCCGGTGCGGTGGAGGTGCTGCTGCAGCACTACGCGCACACCTACCGGGCCCCCGGCGAACGGTTCCCGCGCCCGGCCGCGTCCACCGACCCGGTCGACCGGGACGTCTCGGACTCCCCGCACTCCGGTCCGGGGTGCGACTTCGCCACCGTCGGGGAGATCTTCACGGCCAACCCCGAGCGGAAGAAGCCGTTCGACATCCGCTCGGTGCTGGCCGCGGTGGCCGACGCCGACCACCCGACCCTGGAGCGCTGGGTCGACATGATCGACGCCGAGGGCGTCGTGGTGCTGGACGCGCACCTGGGCGGGCAGCCGGTGGCCATGCTCGGCATCGAGTCCCGGCCGCTGCTCCGGCGCGGCCCGGTCCCGGTGGACGGGCCGACCACGTTCACCGCCGGCACGCTGTTCCCGAAGTCGTCGAAGAAGACCGCCCGGGCGATCAACGCGGCCAGCGGCAACCGGCCCCTGGTCGTGGTGGCCAACCTGTCCGGCTTCGACGGATCACCCGAGTCGATGCGCAAGATGCAGCTGGAGTACGGCGCCGAGATCGGCCGGGCGGTGGTCAACTTCGACGGCCCGATCGTGTTCTGCGTGGTCAGCCGCTACCACGGCGGGGCGTTCGTGGTGTTCTCCGGCACCCTGCACGACAACATGGAGATCGCTGCGGTGGCGGGCTCCTACGCCTCGGTGATCGGCGGGGCGCCGGCCGCGGCGGTGGTGTTCGCCGGCGAGGTCAACAAGCGCACCGCGGCCGACCCGCGGATCGCCGATCTGGAGGCGCAGATCGCCGAGGCCGGGCGGGCCGGCGACGAGCAGCGCAGCGCCCGGCTCACCGCCGAGCTGGCCGCGCTGCGGCCGGGCGTGCGCTCGGAGAAGCTGGGCCAGGTGGCCGACGAGTTCGACACCGCGCACAGCGTCCAGCGGGCCCTGCAGGTGGGCTCGGTCGACCGGATCGTGCCGCCCGACCAGCTGCGGCCGTACCTGATCGACGCCGTCCGGCGCGGGATGGCGAGGGCCGGCGACCGGCGGTGAGGGTGCTCGTCGGCTTCGGCAGCATGGCCGGCACCGCCCGCGGCCGATCGGTGCCGTGGTGGTCGAGGCGACCCGCCGGGCCGGAGTGCGGGCCGTGCTGCTCAGCGCACGCCGCCGGGTCGCGCCCGCACCGCAGCCGCGGCACGGGCGCACCGCCGGCGGGCTGACCGACGCCATCCGGTCGGCGGTGCACGACCCCGGGACGGCCGCCCGGGCCGATCAGCTCGTCCGGCTGGTCCGCGAGGAGGGGGGCTTGCCGGCCGCAGTCGGCGTGCTGGAGTCGGTGGTGGGCGGTACGGCTTCCGGACGGCTCTC
>DASQMQ010000298.1:0-8949 GCA_035645455.1 Pseudonocardia sp. | reverse complement strand
CCGCCGCCGCCGAGCAGGCGCACGCGGCGGGGGCGCTGCTCGCCGTCGACAACACCACCGCCACGCCGCTGGGGCAGTGCCCGCTCGACCTGGGGGCCGACCTCGTCGTGGCCAGCGACACCAAGGCCCTGGCCGGGCACGGCGACGTGCTGCTCGGCCACGTCAGCGCGACCGACCCGGACCTGGTCGCCGCCCTGCGCGCGGCCCGCGGCCGGGCCGGCGCGATCCCCGGTCCGCTGGAGACCTGGCTCGCCCACCGCGGCCTGGGCACCCTGGACCTGCGGCTGGCCCGCCAGGCGCAGAACGCCGCGGCGCTGGTCGAGGTGCTGCGCGCGCACCCGGCCGCGTCCGACGTCCGCTGGCCCGGCGACCCGGCCGACCCCGCGCACCCCGTCGCCGTCCGGCAGATGCGCCGGTGGAACGGGGTGCTGCGGTTCACCCTGCCGTCCGAGCGGGCGGTGGGGGAGTTCCTCGCGGCCTCCCGGCTGACCGCCTCGGCCACCAGCTTCGGCGGCCTGCGCTCCACCGCCGATCGCCGCGCGCGCTGGGGCGACGCCGTCCCCCCCGGCCTGCTGCGCTTCTCCGCCGGCTGCGAGGACACCCCCGACCTGGTCGCCGACATCCGCCAGGCCCTCGACGCCGTCATGCCCGGACAGCTCCACCCCTCGCCCGCACCGGCCCCGCGCCGTTCGGGGTGCCGGTGATCGGCACTACCCGCTGGTCGCGCTGGACGAGGGCTTCCGGGTCATGGCCGAGGTGGACGCCGATCCGGACACCGTCCACATCGGACAGCGGGGCAGGCCGGCTGGCCGTCCCGGTGTTCACCCCCGCCGGGTAGGCTGGTCCGGGTTCGCGGCGCCGTACCGCAGCGGGCGGTGCCCGGACGGTCGGGGCTCGAGGAGGCGCGGTGGCGACACGGAACACCGGCCGGGCTGCGCGGCAGTGGAGCAGCACGGAGCAGACCCGTGCGCAGTTCCTCGACGCCGCCCGCGTGGTGTTCGCCCGGCGCGGGTTCGCCGAGGCGTCGGTCTCCGAGGTGGTCGAGCAGGCCGAGTCCAGCGTGGGCAGCCTGTACCACCACTTCGGTGGCAAGGCGGAGCTGTTCACCGCGCTGTGGGAGCGCTATCGCGACGAGCAGCACGGCGCGGCCGCGGCCGCGGTCACCGCGGCCGGGGCCGGCGGCGTCACCGAGCCGTTCGCGCTGTTCGAGGCGGGCGCGCGGGCCTGCCTGCAGGCCGCGTGGGGCGACCGGGACATGGTCAAGCTGTGCTACGACGGCGATTCCCCGCCCGGGTTCCAGCAGCTGGTCCGGGCGTCCGGCAAGGCCTGGGTGCGCGGCAGCTTCCGGCTGCTCGGTGCGGACCACAGCCCGGTCGACCGGGTGCTGGTGACCCTGCTGACCAGCTTCCTGGGCGACGCCCGCCGGGAGATCGCCTCGGCCCGCTCGGCCGAGGAGGCCCGCGCGCTGGTGGAGACCATGATGTCGGTGCTGACCCGGCTGCGGTCGGTGCTGGCGGAGGACCTGCCGGCCGAGGTGGCGGGCTGAACGCAGGGATGCGCCCCGGCCGCGGCCGGGTGCTCGGGGTGGACGCCGCGCGCGCGGTGGCGCTGCTGGCGATGGCCCTGGCCCACATGCACGCCACCACCACCCCCGACGGCGGGGCGACGGCCGTCGGCGCGGCCGTCGCCGGGCGCGCCTCGGCGCTGTTCGCGGTGCTGGCCGGGGTCGGGGTGGCGCTGTCCACGACCCGGGTGCGCGACCGCCGCGACCACGCCGGCGCCGCCGCCGGCCTGGTCACCAGGGGTCTGTGCCTGGCGCTGCTCGGGCTGGGCCTCGAGCAGCTGCTCGGCCGGCCGCCGGCGATCATCCTGGCCCAGTACGGGCTGCTGTTCGTGGTCGCCGCGCTGCTGGTACGGCTGTCCGCGGTGGTGTGCTTCGCCGCCGCGGCCGGCTGGTGCGCGCTGTCGCCGGTGCTCAGCCACCTGCTGCGGGCCGGCGGCCCGGCCGAGCCCGGACCGCAGCCCGACCTGGCCATGCTGCTCGGCGATCCGGGGGAGCTGCTCGGCACGCTGACCCTGACCGGCTACTACCCGGTGCTCACCTGGATCACCTACCTGCTGGTGGGCATCGGGGTGGGCCGGCTGGACCTGCGCGCGCCGCGCACCCCGGTCCGGTTGGTCGTGGCCGGCGCGGCGCTGGCCGCGGTGGCCCTGGCGAGCTCCGCGCTGCTGCGCGCGGCCGGTCTCGGCCCCGCCGGGGTGGACGCGGTGCGGGCGCAGACCCAGCGGGCCGGCACCACGCCGCCGGGGGACTGGGGCTGGCTGGTGGTCTCCGGGCGGCACACCGGGACGGCGTTCGACCTGGCGCACACCGTCGGCAGCTCGCTGGTCGTGCTCGGGGTGGCGCTGCTGCTCGCCCGCGTGCCGGCCCGGCCGATCGCCCTGCCGGTGGCCGTGCTGGCCGCGACCGGGTCGGCGTCGCTGACCCTCTACACCGGGCACATCGTGCTGACCGGCGCGTTCGGGCTGTTCGGCACCCCGGCCTGGGTGCTGCAGGCGGCGGCCGCACTCGCCGTCGGCGCCGCGCTGCTGGCCACCGGCCGGCGCGGGCCGCTGGAGGCGGCGGTCGGCCGGGTGTCGCGGGTGGCCCGGCGCGCGGCGGCCGGCACCCCCGCCGTCCCGGACGGCGCGGCGGCCGACGATGCTGGGCCGGACGGTCCCGCGCCCGCCGACGGGACCGGGCCCACCGACCGGGGCCGGAAACGAATCGCCGGGGACGGGCGACAAGCGGGATGATCCCCGCCGGCGTGTCGTCCGGCCGCGCCTGATCCCTGGAGGACCTCGCCGATGCCGACGTCTCCGCCCGTCCCGACCGTGCACCTGGTGGTCGGAACCCGCCCCGAGGCGATCAAGCTGGCGCCGCTCGCGCTGGCCCTGCGCCGGGCCGGCCTGGTGGAACCGGTGCTGGTCGCCACCGGACAGCACCCGACGATGGTGGCCCAGGCGCTGGCCGCGTTCGGGCTGGCCCCGGACGTGATCTGCCAGCTGCACCGGACCACCGGCGAGCAGGTCGAGCTGGTCGCCGAACTGGCCCCCGCGCTGGACGCGGTGGTCGCCCCCAGCTCGGCCGTGGTGGTGCAGGGCGACACCACCTCCGCGCTGGTGGGCGGGCTGGTCGCGATGTGGCGGCGGATCCCGGTGGTGCACCTGGAGGCCGGGCTGCGCTCCGGCGACCTGGCCGCGCCCTACCCGGAGGAGGCCAACCGCCGGCTGATCGGGGTGTTCGCCGACCTGCACCTGGCCCCGACCACCCGGGCCGCGGCCGCGCTGCGCGCCGAGGCCGCCGCCGTGGCGGCCGACGCCTCGGCGGTGGCCACCGCCGAGCGGAACGTGCTGATGGTCGGCAACACCGTGGTCGACGCGGTGCTGGCGGTCGCCGCCGGGGTCACCGACCCGGCCGCCGCCGAGCCCGACGACGAGCGGCTGGCCGCCGTGCACCGGGAGGTGGCCGCGGGCCGCTCGCGGCTGCTGCTGGTCACCGCGCACCGCCGGGAATCCTGGGGCGCCCCGCTGGACGGGGTGCTGGCCGCCGTCGCGCAGATCGTCGACGAGCACCCGGACCTGGTGTGCGTGCTGCCCGCGCACGCCAACCCGGCGGTCCGCGCCCAGGTCGACCTGGCCCTCGGCGGCCACCCGCGGGTCCTGGTCACCGACCCGCTGCCCTACCCGGAGCTGTGCCGGCTGCTGGCCCGGTCGACCCTGGTGCTCAGCGACTCCGGCGGCATCCAGGAGGAGGCGCCCTCGTTCGAGGTGCCGGTGCTGGTGCTGCGCGACGTGACCGAGCGCAAGGAGGCGGTCGAGTCCGGCTGGGCGCAGCTGGTCGGCACCGACCCGTCGCGGATCATCAGCGCGGCCAAGAGCGCGCTGGGCGGCGACTGGACCCGGCCCGAGGTGGACAACCCGTTCGGCGACGGGCGGGCCGCGGAGCGCTCGGCGCAGGCCGTCGCCTGGCTGCTGGGTCTGGCCGAGCGGCCCGCGGAGCTGGCGACCCCGGGCGTTCCCGATCACACCACGGTTGGTTAACTGGGTCTCGATCCGTCTCCCGGGCTAACGGTCCGGTGCCCCGGATCGACAAACCTCACGTCGTGTGATCCGCACGTCGTTCGCCGGCCACCGGGGAGACATCGGCCGCCATGGGCTACCTGATCCTGATCGCATCCGTGCTCGCCTACGCGACCGGCATCGTGGCGCAGTCGGTGGCCGCGCGTCGAGCGGAACAGCGCCCGGGCATGGACCTGGGCCTGTTGGCCCGGTTGGCCGGCGACCGGATCTACCTGGTCGGGTTCTGCGCCCAGGTGCTCGGCTTCGGCCTGGCCTTCCTGGCCCGCGCCACGCTGCCGCTCTACCTGGTGCAGGCGGCCTCCACCTCCGCGGTCGGGGTGGCCGCGCTGATCGGGCTGGTGGTGCTGGGCTGGCGGGTCCGCCCGGCCGAGCTGGTGGTGCTCGCGGTGATGGCGGCCGGGCTGGTCGTGCTGGTCAGCGCGGCCGAGCCGTCGGTCTCCGCGGAGCTGCCGACCTCGCTGGGGTTCGCGCTGGTCGGGGTCGTGGTCCTGGTCGCCGTGGCGTCGCTGCTGGTCGGGAAGCTGCAGGGGGCGGTGGGCGCGGTCGCGCTCGGCACGCTGGCCGGGGTGTCGTTCGCGGTGCTGGCCATCGCCAGCCGCCCGCTGGCCGCCGGGCCGCTGCTGGAGATCCCGTTGCAGCCGCTGTTCTGGCTGGTCGTGGTGTCCGCGCTGCTGGGCCAGACGCTGTTCGCCACCGCCCTGCAGCGCGGCTCGTCGACCGCCACCGCGGCCTCGATGGACGCGGTGACCACGGTCTTCGCCTCGATCGTCGGGCTGGCCGTGCTGGGCGACAGGGTCGCCGCGGGCTACGGCGGCTGGGTGGTCGTCGGGCTGGTGCTGGTGGTCGCGGCCGTGATCGGCTTCGGGTTCGTGGCCGGCCAGCCGGGCGGCGCGACCGACCCGCTGCGCGCCGCGGACACCACGCCGCCGCTGCAGACCGAACCGGCCGACGGTGTGCTACCGGGCGTGCCCGAGACCGACGGGGAGCCCGGCGAGCGGGTCCAGGGCCGACGGCCGCGCGCCCGCTCCGGGCAGGAGCGCGGGGCGTGAGTTCTCGCCCCACCGCCAGCCTGTCGCTCGACCTGGACAACCTCTGGGCCTACCTGCGCACCCACGGCGACCCGGAGTGGGCGACCCGGCCCAGCTTCCTGGGCACCGCGGTGCCCCGGCTGCTGGAGCTGCTGGGCACCCAGGGGCTGACCTCCACGGTGTTCGTGGTGGGCGCCGACGCCGACCGGGAGGACGGCGCCAAGGCCGTGGCGGAGATCGTCGCGGCCGGGCACGAGGTGGCCAACCACTCCTACTGGCACCAGCCGTGGCTGCACCGGCTCAGCCCGACCGAGCTGGACGACGAGCTGGGGCGCACCGAGGAGGCCCTGGTCGCCGCCGGGGCGCCCCGGCCGGTCGGCTTCCGCGGCCCCGGCTTCAGCCTCACCCCCGACCTGCTGGCGCTGCTGGCCCGGCGCGGCTACCGCTACGACGCCACCACGCTGCCCACCTGGATCGGGCCGCTGGCCCGGGCCTACCACGACCGTTCGGCCACCGCCGGCACCGGCGGCACCCGTCCGGAGGGCGCCGAGCAGGGCGACCTGTTCGGCCCGGTGTCCGACGTCCGCGCCCCCATCCACCCCTACCGCTGGCGCGGCGCCGCCGACCTGGTGGAGCTGCCGGTGACCACCATGCCGCTGCTGCGGGTGCCGATCCACGGTTCCTACCTGCTGCAGCTGCACCAGATCTCGCCGAAGGTGGCCAAGGCGTACTTCGGCGCCGCGGTCCGGCTGTGCCGGCTGCGCGGCGTGCAGCCCTCGCTGCTGCTGCACCCGACCGACGTGCTCGACCGGCGCGAGGCGCCCGGGATGGACTTCTTCCCGGGGATGGCCGTGCCCGGGGCGGAGAAGGCCGCCCTGCTGGGCTGGGCGCTCGCCGAGCTGCGCAGCCGGTTCGACGTGGTGGGCACCGGCACGCACGCCGAGCGGCTGGCCGCCGGCGGCCTGCGCCGCTCCCGCCCGGTCACCGCCGCCCGCCGCTGACCCGGTTCAGCTGTCCGCGCGCGGCGCGCTGGGGACGGCCGCGCCGGCCACCGGCACAGGGACATGGGCGCTGCCGGTGATCCGTCGAGGTGCGGACGGAGGTCGCGGGGAGCGCGGGGTGGTGCGGCGGGTCAGTGCTGGCCGCCGCGGAAGACCTCGCGGAAGGTGAGCAGCAGGATCTTGAGGTCCAGCCAGAGGGACCAGTTGGCGATGTAGTAGTTGTCGTAGCGGCTGCGGTCGGCGATGGAGGTGTCCCCGCGGAGTCCGTTGACCTGGGCCAGCCCAGTGAGCCCGGACGGCACCCGGTGCCGCGCCCAGTACCGCTCGTGGACCTCGGAGAAGTGCCGGACGAAGCCGGGGCGCTCCGGGCGCGGGCCGACCAGGCTCATGTCGCCGCGCAGCACGTTCCACAGCTGGGGCAGCTCGTCGATCGAGGTGCGCCGCAGCACCCGGCCCACCGGGCCGATCCGCGGGTCCCCGGCGATGTTCCACCGGGTCTGCGACTCCCGCTCGTCGGCCGGGCGCATGCTGCGCAGCTTGAACAGGGTGAACAGGCGCCCGTCCAGGCCGACCCGCTCCTGGCGGAACAGGAGCGGCCGGCCGCTCTCCAGGAACACCGCCAGCGCCGCGATCGCGATGACCGGGGCGAACAGCAGCAGCGCGACGGCGGCCAGCAGGCCGTCCAGGGCCCGCTTGACCCACCAGCTGGGCCGGACGGTCGGGGTGCTGGTGAGCCGGACCAGCGGGTAGCCGCGCAGCCGCTCGATGTGCGGGGCGTCGTGGTAGAGCTCCCACATCCGGGGGACCATCAGGATCGTCGCGCCGTGGCTGTGCGCGGTGATCGCGGCGTCCACCACCTGCGCGTCGGTGGCGTGGCTGAACGCGATCACCACCGCGCCCGCGCGCTCGGCCTCGATGGCCTCGTGCAGCTCGCCGTCGAACACCGGGACCGGCAGTTCCGCGCCGGGCAGCGGGGGCACCTTGTCGACGAACGCGACCGGTCGCAGGCCGAAGTCGGGGTGGTCCTGCATGGACTTCACCAGTTCGATGCCGAGCTGGCCGATGCCCAGCACGATGGCCCGTTCGCAGCGGCCGAACCGGCGCCGCGCCCAGCGTCCGATCTGGAACACCAGGACCCGCTGCGGCGCGCTGATCAGCAGGAACAGGATCACCGTCTGGGAGATGATGGTGTTCATCTCGTGGTCGGCCTCGCGCAGCAGGGCGATCGCGGCGAGCAGGCCGAACGCGGCGGCCGTGCTGGCCAGCTCGCGCGGCAGGTCGTGGTAGTAGCTCAGCCACAGCCGGCGCCGGTACAGCCGGGCCGCGGCCCGGGCGGTCAGCATGGCCACGGCGGTGGCCAGCGCCCACTTCCAGGTCGGTCCGGCGATCACCGCGGCAGCGGCGGCGCTGATGACGTCGACCACGATCAGCAGCACCGTGACGCCGCTGACCCGCTCCAGCAGCGGTCGCTTGCGGGGGAGCTTGGTCGGGTGGTGGGTGGCGGTCGCGAGCACGTTCTGGGCAGCGCTGCTGCCGTTGCGGCCGTGACCCACCGGGGTCATGGACGGGGCGGTCACCGTTCTCTCACCGGTCTTCCCTGCGTCGCGGTGTAACTGCGGTCCCCGAACGTGCTGGCTCCTGGCCACCGGGAGTGTGCGCGGGGCGCGCTTGGTCGGTTGCGCCTGCCCCGCTGGACGGCTCCCATAGGCCACGTGGGTCTCTCGCGCAGAAGGGTGAGTCCGTTAGCAGGACTGTGACGTCGGTCAAGGTCGTCCGCCGCGTCATACCCCAGTCCTACCAGGCCCGTCACCACACCATGGGGCGACCCCGTCCGGGGCCTCTGACCTCGGGCAGTAACGGCGACCCCGGTTGCGTCGACACGCTAGACATGTCACAGGAGGTAGCTGCGGTCGCGTCGGGAGATGGTCAAGAGGGGGCAGGCGTGGCTTTCCTGGGCGCTCCGGCTCAGCGGGCCGCGAGCACGGAGAGTGTCGGGGAGAACCCGGCGGGGCGCAAGACCGGCGGCGTCGGTCACGTCGTCCTGCCGGCCTACAACGAGGAGGGCTCGCTGCCCTCGCTGCTGCGCCGCCTCGCCGGCGCGGCCACTGCGGAGCGGATCGTGGTGTGGGTGGTGGACGACGGGTCCGTCGACCGCACCGCGGAGATCGTGGAAGCGGGCATGCCCGGGCTGGACGTCCGGAGCCTGCGCCACCCGAAGAACCTGGGCCTGGGTCAGGCCGTGCAGACCGGGATCCGGGCGGTGCTCGACGCCGCCGACCCCGACGACTACGTCGTGGTGATGGACGCCGACGACACCCACGACCCGGCGCTGATCGCCCGCCTGCACCGGGGCATCGACGACGGCGCGGACGTGGTGATCTGCTCGCGGTTCGTGGCCGGCGGCGACGACAGCACCGCGCCGCCGTTCCGGCGGCTGCTCTCGCGCAGCGCCGCGATCACCTTCCAGCGCGCCCTGCGCCTGGAGGGGGTGCAGGACTTCACCAGCGGCTTCCGCGCGTACCGGGTCAGCCTGCTGGCCCGCGCGGCCAAGCACTGGGGGGAGCGGCTGATCGAGGAGCAGGGCTTCGCCTGCATGGTCGAGCTGCTGCTCAAGCTGCGGCACTGCAACCCGGTCGTCACCGAGGTCCCGCTGGTCCTGCAGTACGACCGCAAGCAGGGGGTCAGCAAGCTCAAGCTGCGCCGCACCATCGGCCAGTACCTCAAGCTGCTCGTCCGCGACCGGCTCGCGCCCGCCCCGTTCAAGGCGCTGTGACCGAACCCGTCACAGCCGCGATCCG
>DASQMQ010000297.1:0-10047 GCA_035645455.1 Pseudonocardia sp. | reverse complement strand
GACGGCGGCGGCCACCTGGTTCGGGCGGGCGCCGAGCTCGTCGGCGATGCGCTGCTGGATCGAGTGCGGCGTGCTGGACGGCGTGCTGGTGGTCACCCGCACATGGTCCCCGGCCGACGACCGACCACGCCCGCCGGGTTGGTCGTGCGCGGCGACCGGTGCCGGAACACCGTCATCCGCGCACGGCCCCGGTGCGCTCCAGCAGGGCGACGCACTCCATGTGGTGGGTCATCGGGAACGCGTCGAACGCGCGCAGGGCGGTCAGGTCGTAGCCGCGCCCGGTGAACAGGCCGAGGTCGCGGGCCAGGGCGGCGGGATCGCACGCCACGTGCACCACCCGCTCGGGACCGGCGGCGCAGAGCGCGTCGACCATCGCCCGGCCCAGGCCCTTGCGCGGCGGGTCGGCGACCACGACGTCGGGCCGCCCGCCCAGGGTGCCGACGACCTGCTCGACCCGGCCGGTCCGCCAGCGCACCTGGGGCAGGTCGGCCAGCGCCGCCCGGCCGTCGGCCACCGCCGCCCGGGCCGACTCGACCACGACCACCCGGCCGTCCGGCCCCACCTGCCCGGCCAGCACGGCGGCGAACAGCCCGACGCCGCCGTAGAGGTCCCATGCCGTGCCGCCGCCGGGCGCCGCGGCCCACTCCCGCACCACGTCCGCGAGGGTGTCCGGCAGGGCCGGGTGGACCTGCCAGAACACCCCCGGGCTCAGCAGCCACTCCCGGCCGGCGGCGCGCTGGAGCACCGGGCCGTCGCCGGCGTGCACGCGCCCGTCGGCGGCCACCGCGACCTCGACCTCGGTGCCCGGCCCGAACTCCCGCTCCAGCACCGGCGGCAGCGTCCCGGGCGGGGTCAGCGGGCAGTCCGCGATCGGCAGCACGTCGTGGCTGCGGTGCGCCCGCAGACCGGGGCGGCCCAGGTCGTCCACGGCCAGCCGCACCCGGTGCCGCCAGCCCAGCACCCCGCCGGGCAGCTCCTCGACCTCGACCTCGCGTTCGATGCCGGCCAGCCGGCGCAACTGCTCGGCCAGCACGGCGGCCTTCAGCGCCCGCTGCGCCCCCGGCTCGACGTGCTGGAAGTCGCAGCCGCCGCAACCACCGGCCCGCGCCCAGCCGCACGGCGCCTCCACCCGGTCGGGCGAGGGCACCAGCACCGCGACGGCGTCCGCGCGGCAGTAGCTGCCGCCGCTGTCCTCGTCGACGACGGCCCGGACCCGCTCACCGGGCAGCGCGTGCCGGACGAACACCACCCGGCCCTCGTGCCGGGCCACGCAGTGCCCGCCGTGCGCCACCGCCCCGACGTCCAGGTCGAGCACCCGGTCGGTCCAGTCCGGCCGGTCGGCGGGACGCACCGGAACCCGACCATCCACAGCTCGCATACCCGGAAGGCTCCCAGCACCAGGCCGCTCGGCGCCGGGTGCCCCCGCCCGATCGGCGGGGCCGGACGAAAGTCGCTCTCGTCCCGCCCCGCCGGATCCGGAGGGGCGGGACGGGCAGCGGTGACGGCCGGGTTCAGGCCAGGCTGTCGAACTCGCCCTGGCGGGCGCCGTCGAGCCAGGCGGCGAACTCCGCCGCGGTGAACCGCAGCACCGGACCCCCGCGGTCCTTGCTGTCCCGGACCTCGATCATCCCGTCGTGCCGCCGCTGCTCCACGCACTGCCCGGCGCTGTCGCTGGCGCTCGCCTTGACCCAGGGTGTCGTCCCGCTCATCGCAACCACTCCTCCAGGGATAGTGCCCGGTCCCGCACCTCCTCGAACGCCTCGCGGAACTGCGCGACGTCCGTGGGCTTGTCCAGGTACCGGCTGCCGGCCAGGTTCTCGACGTAGGCGACGTCCGGGTCCTCCGGGTCGTCGAAGTCGAGGACGACGAACGGGCCCCGCATAGCCCGGTGGACGCCGTCGGTCGCCGGCAGGACGCCGATCCGAGCCGCTCCCTTGTCGTGGACCGCCCGCAGGTGGGCGATCTGCTCCTCCATGACCGCGGCCGATCCTACGACGAGGTTCATCGCCCCCGCCGTGACGACCGTCTCCAGCCGCCCGGGTTCGGCGCGGTCGAAGAACCGTCGCTGCCGCTCCATCCGGAACGCCACCCGCTGCTCGACGACCTCCGGGGTGAGGGACCGGTCGGACTCGATCACCGCGCGGGCGTAGTCGGGGGTCTGCAGCAGGCCGTGGATCAGCTCGGAGCTGTAGTCGTGGACCGCCGAGGCTGTGGCCTCCAGCTCGGCGTACAGGCCCAGGCCCTGCGGCACCGCCGCGCCGTAGTCCTCGATCAACCCCGACGACTTCGTCGCCTCGACCAGCGGCACCAGCGCGTCGACCTCGGTCGGCTCGGTGCCGTAGAGCCGGGTCAGCGCGAGCACGTCGCCGGTCTTGACCGCGGTGCGCCCGTGCTCGATGCGCCAGAGCTTCGTCCGGCTGACCACCCCGGCGAACACCACGTCCTCGATCGACTTGCCGGCGGCCTCGCGGACGCGCCGCAGGCGGCGGCCGAGCTGACGGCGGGCGAGCGTCGATCCCTCTGCGCTGTCCATGCGGCGACGCTCCCACGACGGCCCCGACAGCGGAACGCGACACGCCGGATGTTTCAGAATGAACGATTGCGGGTGGTCGGCCGGTCACGCCAGGTTAGTCCACGGCAGGGCCGGTGTCCTCCATGACCGGGAGGGCGACGCACCGGTCCTGCCCCGGGACGACAGGAGGCGGGTCCGTGGGTGCACCGGATGGGCAGCGGCGCGAGCCGGCCGAGATCGTCCAGCCGGCCGTGGCGGTGCGGCGCCACCGGCCCCGCGACCCACTGGGCGTCGACGATGTCGAGTGCGTGCGGTGCGGCTCCCGCGCCGCGGTCCCCGTCGGGGAGCGGGCCGACCGATGATCGTCGCCTGGTACCTCGCCCGCTTCCGCGGCTGGCGCACGGCCCGCGCCGGGCGGCGCCGTCCCGAGCAGCGGGTGGGGGTGCCGCACGAGCCCCGACCTCCGGCGCCCCCGCCCGCGTCCAGCCCTCAGCGCCGCCCCGGCCCGGCCGGCGACGGCACGGCCGGGGCATCGCCGCCCTGGGCCGCGGTCGCGTCGTAGCCGCGGCGGCTGGCGCCCGGCGGGGTCTGCGGGCGCTGGCTGACCAGCCGCGCCGAGGAGGCCAGCTGCCAGGGCACGCTGGTCACCATCACCCCGGGCTGGAACAGCAGCCGGCCCTTGAGCCGCAGCGCGCTCTGGTTGTGCAGGATCTGCTCCCACCAGTGCCCGACCACGTACTCCGGGATGAACACGGTGACCACGTCGCGCGGGTTGTCGCTGCGCACCCGCTTGACGTAGTCCAGGACCGGCTTGGTGATCTCCCGGTAGGGCGACTCGATGACCTTCAGCGCGACCGGCAGCTTGCGCCGGTCCCAGTCGCGCATCAGCTTCTTGGTGTCCGCGTCGTCGACGTTGACGGTGACCGCCTCCAGGACGTCCGGGCGGGTGGCGCGGGCGTAGGCCACCGCCCGCAGGGTCGGCTTGTGCAGGGTGGAGACCAGCACGATGGCGTGGTTGCGCGAGGGCAGCACGCCGTCGCCGTCGCCGGCCACCAGTTCGGTCGAGACCCGGTCGTAGTGCCGCCGGATCCCCTCCATGAGCAGGTAGAACACCGCCATCGCGGCGATCGCGATCCACGCCCCCCGGGTGAACTTGGTGATCAGCACGATGACCAGCACCACCCCGGTCATCACCGCGCCGAAGCCGTTGATCGCCTGCGAGCGGCGCATCCGGGCCCGCTGCTCGGGGTCGGTCTCGGTGGCCAGCAGCCGCTGCCAGTGCCGCAGCATCCCGGTCTGGCTCAGGGTGAACGAGGTGAACACCCCGACGGTGTAGAGCGCGATCAGCCGGGTCACCTCGGCCTGGAAGCCGATCACCAGCACGATCGCGATCCCGGCCAGGGTCAGGATGCCGTTGGAGAACGCCAGCCGGTCGCCGCGGGTGTGCAGCTGGCGGGGCAGGTAGCGGTCCTGGGACAGGATCGAGCCGAGCACCGGGAACCCGTTGTAGGCGGTGTTGGCGGCCAGCACGAGTATCAGTGCGGTGACCACGACGACCAGGTAGAACCCGACCTGGAAGTCGTCGAACACGGCGGCGGCGAGCTGGGCGACCAGGGTCTGCTGGACGTAGCCCGGCGGCGCCCCGACGATCTGGGTGGCCGGCGTCTCGACGATCTTCGCGTCGGTCAGCAGGGCCAGCGCCACCAGCCCGGAGAACATCGTCGCCGAGATGACCCCGAGCAGCAGCAGGGTGGACGCGGCGTTGCGCGACTTGGGCTTGCGGAACGCCGGCACCCCGTTGCTGATCGCCTCCACCCCGGTCAGCGCCGCGCACCCCTGGGTGAACGAGCGCAGCACCAGCAGGGCCAGCGCCAGCCCGGTCAGCGCGTCGCCCTGGGCGACCACCTCCAGGTCGGCACTGGGGGCCCGGACGTCGTCGCCGAGCAGCAGGATCCGGGTCAGCCCCCAGATGATCATCGTGCCGAGCCCGATCATGAACGCGTAGGTGGGGATGGCGAAGACCACCCCGGACTCCCGGATGCCGCGCAGGTTGACCGCGGTCAGCAGGACGATCGCCAGCACCGCGAACTGCACCTTGTGCTCGGCGACGTACGGGATCAGGGCGCCGACGTTGGCCGCCGCGGCCGAGATCGACACGGCCACGGTCAGCGTGTAGTCCACCAGCAGCGCGCTGGCCACGGTCAGGCCGGCGCGGCGGCCCAGGTTGACCGTCGCCACCTCGTAGTCGCCGCCGCCCGAGGGGTAGGCGCGCACGTTCTGCCGGTAGCTGGTCACCACCGTCAGCAGCACGACGACCACCGCGGCGCCCACCCACGGGGAGAACGCGTAGGCGGTCAGGCCGGCGATCGACAGGGTCAGGAAGATCTCCTCGGGGGCGTAGGCGACCGAGGACAGCGCGTCGGACGCGAACACGGGCAGTGCCACCCGCTTGCGCAGGAAGGTGCGGGAGAGACGGTCGCTGCGCTGCGGCCGCCCGACGAGGACGCGCTTCACGGCGACGCCGAGCTTGGACACCCGCGCAGCCTATGCCGTGCTCCAGCCGGCGACGCGCTAGCGTTCCCCGCGGAACGGGGAGGTCAGCGTTGTACGTCGTGATCATGGGTTGCGGCCGGGTGGGGTCCTCGCTCACCGCCGGACTGGAGCGGCTCGGCCACGAGGTGGCGGTGATCGACAAGGACCGGCAGGCGTTCCGCCGGCTGGGCACCGACTTCGCCGGACGGCAGGTCGTCGGCCAGGGCTACCACCGCGAGGTGCTGATCGAGGCCGGGGTGCAGCGGGCGCAGGCGTTCGCCGCGGTGTCCAGCGGCGACAACTCCAACATCATCGCCGCCCGGGTGGCCCGGGAGACCTTCGGCGTCGAGCGCGTGGTCGCCCGCATCTACGACGCCAAGCGGGCCGCGGTCTACGAGCGCCTCGGCATCCCGACCGTGGCCACCGTGCCGTGGAGCACCGACCGGCTGATGCGGATGCTGCTGCCCGACGGGGTGGCCTCGGCCTGGCGCGAGCCGACCGGGACGGTGGCGATCCTGCCGCTGCCGGTGCACGAGGACTGGGTCGGCCGCCCGATCCGCGAGCTGGAGCGGGCCACCGGGGCCCGGGTGGCGTTCATCGTCCGGTTCGGCACCGGGGTGCTGCCCGGGCCGGACACCTCGGTGCAGGCCGAGGACACCGTCTACGTGGCCGCGGTGTCCGGCACGGTCAGCGACGTGACCACCGCGGCCGCGGCCCCGCCGCAGGAGGGCTGAGATGCGCGTCGCCATCGCCGGGGCCGGGGCCGTGGGCCGCTCGATCGCGCTGGAGCTGGTGGAGAACCGCCACCAGGTCATGCTGATCGAGCGCGACCTCGACCAGATCGAGCCGGAGGCCGTCGAGCAGGCCGAGTGGGTGCACGCGGACGCCTGCGAGCTGGCCTCGCTGGAGGAGACCGGGCTGGAGAGCTGCGAGGTGGTCATCGCGGCCACCGGCGACGACAAGGTCAACCTGGTGGTGTCGTTGCTGGCCAAGACCGAGTTCGCGGTCCGCCGGGTGGTGGCCCGGGTGAACGACCCGCGCAACGAGTGGCTGTTCAACAGCAACTGGGGCGTCGACGTCGCGGTGTCCACCCCGCGGCTGCTCGCCGCGCTGGTCGAGGAGGCCGTCGCGGTCGGCGACCTGGTCCGGTTGATGACCTTCCGCCAGGGGCAGGCCAACCTGGTCGAGGTCACCCTGACCCAGGACACCCCGCTGGCCGGCAAGCCGGTGCGCTCGCTCAAGCTGCCCCGCGACTCGACGCTGGTGGCGATCCTGCGCAGCGGGCGGGTGATCGCGCCGCAGGCCGACGACGGCCTGGAGCCCGGCGACGAGCTGCTGTTCGTGGCCACCTCGGCGGTGGAGGAGGAGATCCGGGCCGCGCTGGGCTACTGACCGGGGGCCCGGCCGATCCGGACCGGGTCGACCGGAACGGGCCGGTTCCCGCCCCACCGGGTGCGGTCCAGCAGCGCGGGCACCTCGGCGGCCGGCACCGCCCGGGCGAAGTACCAGCCCTGCCCGGTGTCGCAGCCCAGCCCGCGCAGCCGGTCGAGCTGGGCCGCGGTCTCCACCGACTCGGCGGTGACCGACAGCCCCAGCCCGGCGGCCAGCTGGATCACCGCGGCGAGCACCCGGGTGTCGACCTCGTCGGCCTCGCCGGACCGGGTGGTGAGCAACCCGTCCTGCAGCCGGGCGCCGGTGACGAACGGGCCGGCCAGCTTGAGCGTGTGCACCGGCAGGTGGCGCAGGTAGGCCAGGTTCGAGTAACCGGTGCCGAAGTCGTCCAGGGCGATCCGCACGCCCATGGCGGCCAGCGAGCGCAGCGCGCCGAGGGTCTTCCCGGTGGAGCCCATCAGGTCGCTCTCGGTGAGTTCGAGCTGCAGCAGCTCCGCGCGCCAGCCGGTCTCGGCCAGGATCCGGCCCACCTCGGCGACGATGTCCGGCTCGCGGACCTGGCGGGCGGCCAGGTTGACGCTGACCAGCAGGGGCCGGTCCGGGTCGGCCGCGGCCCAGGACGCCGCGGCCCGGCAGGCCTCGGTGAGCACCGCCCGGCCCAGCGGCACGATCAGCCCGCTTCTCTCGGCCAGCGGGACGAACTCGTCGGGCCCGAGCCGGCGGCCGCCGGGCAGCTCCCAGCGCACCAGCGCCTCGACCCCGATCATCCGCTGGTCGCTCAGCCGCACCAGCGGTTGGTACTCGACCACGAACTCGCCGCGGTCGAGCGCCTCGGGCATCCGCGCGGACAGCGCGAACCGGTTCACGTCACCGCGGTGGCGCTCGGCGTCGAACAGCGCGTAGCGGTCCGGGCCGTCGGCCTTGGCCCAGTACATCGTGGTGTCCGCGGCCTTCATCAGCTCCGCCGCGGTGGTCGGGCCGCCGTCGTGGCGCACCACGCCGAGGCTGGCCGACACCACCACGTCGCGCCCCGCGGCCGGCACCGGCTCCCGGACGACCGCCAGCGCGTCGGCCGCCACCCGCTCCAGGTCCTCCAGCTGCAGGCCCACCACCAGCACCACGAACTCGTCGCCGCCCATCCGGGCGACCAGGTGCCCGTGCCGGCCCAGCCCGGTGTCCAGGCGCTGCGCCACGGTGCGCAGCAGGGCGTCCCCGACGTCGTGGCCGAGGGTGTCGTTGACCGCTTTGAACCCGTCCAGGTCCAGGTAGCACAGCCCGATCGGGTCGCCGTCGGCCAGCGCCGCCTCCAGCCGCTCGAAGAACATCGTCCGGTTGGGCAGCCCGGTCAGCGGGTCGTGGGTGG
Source organism: Pseudonocardia sp. (assembly GCA_035645455.1). Lineage (GTDB taxonomy): Bacteria > Actinomycetota > Actinomycetes > Mycobacteriales > Pseudonocardiaceae > Pseudonocardia. Next base: position 2,248 of record DASQMQ010000297.1, on the reverse strand, counting down.
CCTGGTGCCGCAGCCGGTCCTGCAGCCGGCGCCGCTCGGTGGTGTCGTCCATCATCGCCACCACGAAGCGGGAGCTGCCGTCCGGATCGTCGACCAGGGAGATCACCAGGTCGGTCAGCACGGTCGTGCCGTCGGTGCGGAAGTACGGCTTCTCCACGCGCAGGTGGTCGATCGCCCCGGACATCAGCTCCTTGGTCCGGTCCCACAGCCCGGGGGCGTCGTCCGGGTGCACGAACTCCCAGAACTGGCGACCGACCAGCTCCCCGGGACCGCACCGGAACATCTCGCACAGCGCCCGGTTGACCTCCAGGATCTCCCCGTCCACCCGGCAGACGGTGATCCCGATGACCGCGACGTCGAAGACCGCCTCGAACCGGGCCTCGGCCGCCGACCGGGCGGCCATCGCCGCGCTCATGATCTGCTGCTGCTCGTCGCGGGTGCGGTCGCGCAGCGCCTCGGCGTAGCCCGCGGCGACCGCACCGAGCACCGGCGCGACCCGCGCCGCCCCGGTCGGTCCGAGCCGCTCCCCGAGCACGCCGAGCGTGCCCCGGATCGCCGCGGGCTCGGTCAGGTGCGCGGTGACCAGCCGCGCACCCACCCGGTGCAGCACCGCCGTGTCGATCCGGTCCGCGCCGACCGCGTCGAGCACCTCCCGGGACAGCTCGCGCAGCAGCGCCAGCAGGGCGGGCTGGCTGGTGGACACCCGGCAGGTCCGGGCCACCTCGGCCTGCCAGCCGCGGGCCAGCTGCTCGACGGTCGGCAGCGACGGCCGATGGGGCGGGCGGGTCAATCCCGCCGGCCCAGCCCGGCGAAGCCCGGATAGTCGTCGGGGACCGCCGATCCGCCGTTCCGGTCGTCGACCGGGTCGGGCCGCCACCGGGGCATCAGCACGATGCCCGGCTCCACCATCGGCACCCCCTCGAACAGCGCCGCCACCTCGGCCGCGGACCGCAGCCGCATGGGGCTGGGCGAGCGGTCCTGGTCGTAGACGTTGGCCGCGGCCCGCATGCCCTGGTCGCCGTCGGCCCGGGCGTGGGTGAAGGCCAGGTGGCTGCCCGGGGCCAGCGGCCCCAGGTACCCCGAGATCATCTCGGCGGGCTTGTCGTGGTCGTGCATGAAGTGCAGCAGCGCGATCATCAGCACGCCGACCGGGCGGTCCAGGTCGAGCAGCCCGGTGTCGGCGGCCGCGGCCAGCACGTCGACCGGGTCGCGGGCGTCCCCGAGGATCGCGACCGCCTGGTCGTCGCCCTCCAGCAGGGCCCGGCCGTGCGCGACGGCGACCGGGTCGTGGTCGACGTAGACGACCCGCGCGGTGGGCAGGGCCGCCTGCGCGACCTCGTGCACGTTGCCGACGGTGGGGATGCCGGAGCCCAGGTCGAGGAACTGGTCGATGCCGATCCCGCACAGGTACCGGACCGCGCGGCGCAGGAAGTCGCGGTTGTCGCGCAGGATCGCCGGCAGCCCCGGCATCGCCCGGACCACCCGCTCGCCGAAGGCCCGGTCGGACTCGAAGTTGTGCGAGCCGCCCAGGTAGTAGTCGTACACCCGGGCCACGCTCGGCAGGTCCATGTCCACGGTGCTCGGTGCCCAACTCGGTCGCTCCACGCCACTCCCCCCTACACGGCGCGCTGTACCGGTGAAGAGCGCGCCTCCGCGGCGGACCCTACCGGCCGTTCGGGGGGTGTAAGCGCACGCTCATCTACCCGGAGTAGTCGATCCCACCGAACTCACGCACCCATCGGCGTACGACCGGCCCGGCGCACGGCGATCACCGTGCCGAACAGCGCCACCGCGAACAGCGGGAAACCCATCACCAGCCGGGCGATGCCGAGCCAGGTCTCCTCGCGGGCGTCGTAGAGCCAGCCCTGCACGACCAGCCGGGCCGCGAACACCCCGACCCACAGCAGGGTCGCCCAGGTGTAGGCGCGCAGCATCCGCGGGTCCTCGCGCCAGCCGTGGCCGTGCCCGTTGATGCCGTGCCAGATCACCCCGGCCAGCGGCCAGCGGACCAGCACCGAGACCAGGAACGCCAGCCCGAACGCCGCGCTGGTGAGCAACCCGGGCAGGTAGAACCCGCGGGCCTCGCCGGTGCGGTAGGCGATGAATGCGGCGATCCCCACGCCGAACAGCCCGGACACCGCCGGCATCAGCGCCTGCTTGCGCACCACCCGCCAGATCGCGACCAGCACGCCGGCCGCGATCGCCGCGATCAGCGCCGGCTGCAACGAGGTGACGATGTTGACCACGA
>DASQMQ010000296.1:0-9190 GCA_035645455.1 Pseudonocardia sp. | reverse complement strand
GGCGGACAACGGGGGCGAGCCGAGCTCGTGGCGGGTGGCGCCGGGCCGCATCCGGGCCCGGGACTGGGTGGTCGAACCCGACCTGTCCAACGCGGCGGTGTTCCTGGCCGCGGCCGCGGTCACCGGCGGCGAGGTGACCGTGCCGGGCTGGGTGGAGCCCACCGGCCAGCCCGGCGCGCACGTCCTCGGGGTGCTGGAGCAGGCCGGTTGCACGGTCACCAGCGGGCCCGCGGGCGTCACCGTGCGCGGGCCGGAGCGCCCGACCGGCGTCGAGGTCGACCTGCACGACGCCAGCGAGCTCACCCCGACCGTGGCCGCGGTCGCCGCGCTGGCCGACAGCCCGTCCCGGATCACCGGGGTGGCCCACATCCGCGGCCACGAGACCGACCGGCTGGCCGCGCTGGCCACCGAGATCAGCCGGCTGGGCGGGGCCGTCACCGAGAGCCCGGACGGGCTGCAGATCCGTCCCGCACCGCTGCACGGCGGCACCTGGCGCGCCTACGCCGACCACCGGATGGCCACCGCCGGGGCGCTGATCGGCCTGGTCGTGGCGGGGGTGGAGGTCGACGACATCGCCTGCACCGACAAGACGATGCCCGGGTTCGCCCAGCGGTGGGCGGCGATCCTGCCACCCCGATGAGCCCCCGCGAGTACGACGAGTCCGACGTCCGGGTGCGCCCGGGGCGGCGCGGGTCGCGGCCGCGCACCAAGCGCCGCCCGGAGCACGCCGACGCCGCCCCGGCCATGGTCACCACCGTCGACCGGGGCCGCTGGACCTGCGCCCCGGACGCGGACAGCAGCCGCCCCCCGGTCACCGCCATGCGGGCCCGCGAGCTGGGCCGCACCCCGATCGTGGTCGGTGACCGGGTGGGCCTGGTCGGCGACCTGAGCGGGGACGTCGACACCATCGCCCGGATCGTCCGGGTGGAGCCGCGGACCACCGTGCTGCGCCGCACCGCCGACGACGACGACCCCTACGAGCGGGTGGTCGTGGCCAACGCCGAGCAGCTGATCGTGGTCACCGCGGTGGCCGACCCGCAGCCGCGCACCGGGTTCGTCGACCGGTGCCTGGTGGCCGCGTACGCCGGCGGGCTGGCCCCGGTGCTCTGCCTGACCAAGGCCGACCTTGGCGACCCCGAGGAGTTCGCCGCCCAGTACCGCGAGCTGGGCACCACGGTGCTGATCACCCGGCACGACCGGCCGGCCGACGAGCTGGCCGCGGTGCTCGCCGGCCGGGTCTCGGCGCTGGTCGGCCACTCCGGGGTGGGCAAGTCGACGCTGGTCAACTCGCTGCTCCCGGACGCGGCCCGGGCCGTGGGCGTGGTCTCCTCGGTCGGCAAGGGGCGGCACACCACGGTCGCCGCGCTGGCCCTGCCGCTCCCCGTCGAGCACGGCGGCGGCTGGGTCGTCGACACCCCCGGCATCCGCTCGTTCGGGCTGGCCCACGTGACCCCGGACGACGTGCCGGCCGCGTTCGACGACCTGGCCGCCGCGATCGAGGACTGCCCGCGCGGCTGCGGGCACCTCGGGCCGCCGGCCGACCCGGAGTGCGCGCTGGACGCCCTGGTCGGGCGGGGGCAGCTGGCGCCGGGGCGGCTGGCCGCGCTGCGCCGCGTGCTGGTCACCCTGCGCTCGCCGCACTGGGCCGACGCGCACGGGGCCGATCCGGACTGGGCCGAACCCGACCCCGGTGGTGGTTGATCCGACCCGGCGGTGGGACCCTCGCAGCATGACCGAGGGGGGCACGCCGCCGCTGCGGATCGGCAACCGCGAGCGCGCGGCCGCGATGGCGGCGCTGGACGAGCACCTGGCCGAGGGCCGGCTGGGCGTGGACGAGTACGGCGAGCGATCCGCGATCGCGGCCAACGCCAGCACCGTCGACGAGCTGCACGCGCTGTTCACCGACCTGCCCGAGCCGCACCCCCAGCTGCCCGGCCCGCCGGCGCGCGTGCTGCCCGCGACCCGCGACGACACCGCGCCGGCGCCGCGGTCGGGCGGGTTCCTCGACCAGTGGGGCCCGCGGCTGGTCCTGCTCGCGCCGATGATCGCGCTCGTGCTGTTCCTGCTCACCCGGCAGTGGGTGTTCTTCCTGCTGGTCCCGGTGGCCGGGGCGGTGCTGTGGAACCGGCGCCGCTGATCGGGCCCGGGACCGGGTTCGCGCGGCGACGACCGTGACCGGCGCGCCCGACCCCGGTCAGCCCAGGTCGACCAGGAACGCCACCTCGGACGGGTCGTACCAGGCCAGGTCCTGGTCCTCGGCCTCGCCGACCAGGAACTCGGCGTCCAGGTCGCCCATGTCCGCGGAGTCCACCGCGGCCGCGGCCTGCCGCACCGCGTAGGCGGCCTCCTCGGTGTCGACGTGCACCGAGGCGATCTTCTCCATCGGCACCCCGCCGGTGATCCGGACCGCGCCGTCGTCGAGGTCCGGGCGCAGCGTGACGTCGTCGAGGTCGGCGACCACGACCACCCGGCGGGCCGGGGTGGTGTCCTCGCCGAGCCCGAACTCCACGGCCAGCAGCCGCAGCGACGCCCGGGCCGCCTCGCTGAGCGCGACGTACTCCAGCTCCTCGTCGTCGCCGCTGGTGTAGGCCTCGCGCAGCCGCGGGGTGAGGGCGAAGGCGGTGCCGCCGATCGGCTCCAGCACGCCGTTCTTGACCATCGTGCGCAGCATCGGCCAGGTGGCCGGGACGTAGACCCGCATCGCCCCGGGGCTGCCCAGCTCGGCGGCCAGCTCGTCCATCAGGACACCGTCGCGAGGAGCTCGTCGAGGGCCTCGTCGACCATCCCGGCCAGCACGTGCACGTCGGACATGGCGTCCCGGTCGCCGTTGAAGCCGTAGCAGACGCCGCCGTCGTAGGAGGTCAGCCCGATGGCCAGCGCCTGGCCCTTGGCCAGCGGCACCACCGGGAACATCTCCAGCATCCGGGCGCCGGCGGCGTAGAGCGGGAACTGCGGTCCCGGCACGTTCGTCACCACCAAGTTGAAGATCCGCTTCGAGATCCCGCTCGCGGCGCGGGCGCCCAGTGCGTGCAGGGTAGGGGGTGCGAACCCGCCGATGCGGACCAGGGTGTCCGCGCCGACCGTCTGCCCGCCCGCGGTGTACGCCCGCATCGCGTGGGTGACCTGGTGCAGCCGCACCACCGGGCTGGGCTCGCCGACCGGCAGGTCCACGATGAACGACGAGACCCGGTTGCCGAACGTGCCCGGGGTCGCCGAGCTGGGCACGTCGGCCTGGCCGCGGACCGACAGCGGCACCATCGCCCGCAGCCGCGACGACGAGGTCACCGGCTCGCCGCGGGAGAGCAGCCAGTTGCGCATCGCCCCGGTGACCACGCTGAGCACCACGTCGTTGACGGTGCAGTCGTGCTCGGCGCGGATCTTGCGGTAGCTCTCCAGCTCGGTGCGGGCGATGGCGAACCGGCGCTGGGTGGAGATGTCGACGTTGAGCGGGGTGCCCGGGGCGGGCCGGCTGGCCGTGCGGGCGATGGAGAACAGCTGGCTGGCGGCGTCGGCCAGCTTGCCGACGGTGGCCATCGCGTCCCCGGCCGCCACCCGCACGTTGTCCACGATCTCGCCGGGCCGGGCCACCGCCTCGGTGACCGCGCCCAGCACCAGCTGCGCCGCGCTCGGCTCGGGGCGCGGCATCCACAGCTCCTCGGCCACCACCCGCGGCTCGGCCGAGACGTCCAGGATCACCTGGCCGATGTCGACGGCGCTGACCCCGTCCACCATCGCCTGGTGGGTCTTGGTGAGCACCGCGGTGCGCCCCCGGGCCAACCCCTCGACCAGGTACATCTCCCACAGTGGACGGGTGTGGTCCAGCGGGCGCGACATCAGCCGGGCGACCAGCTCGGTGAGCTGGTCGTCCGAGCCCGGCTTGGGCAGCGCCGAGCGGCGGACGTGGTAGGCCACGTCGAAGTCCGGGTCGTCGATCCACACCGGGCGGGCCAGGTTGCCCGGCACGTACCGGACCTTCTGCCGGTACCGCGGCACCAGCGCGATCCGCTGCTCGATCAGCTCGACCAGCCGGTCGTAGTCGAAGCCCGCCCGCGGTCTCCGGAAGATCGAAACCGCCCCCACGTGCATCGGGGTGGTCGGAGCTTCCAGGTAGAGGAACGAGGCGTCCAGGGCGGAGAGCCGGGGTGGCATGCCCCGATCCTAGGAGCCCGCGGCCCCGCTCCGCCGCCCCCGAGCAGGCCCGGTACCGCTCCTTATAGTGGCCCGATGCCCGGCGAGCGGTCCCCGAAGGACACCTTCATCACCGTCTACGGGCGCAAGCCGGTGCTCGAGGCGCTGGACGACGGCGCGCTGCGGGTCGACAAGGTCGTGCTGGCCGAGGGGCTGCGCGGCGAGCCGGTCCGGGCGATCCTGGACGCCGCCCGCGACCGCGGGGTGCCGGTGCAGCGGGCCAGCGCCCACCGGGTCAAGGTGCTGGCCGGCAACGGCCGCCACGACCAGGGCGTGCTGGCCGACGTCGTCGCGCCGCGGATGGCCCCGGTGGACGACTTCCTCGACCAGCTGGACGGGCCGGCGGCGGTGCTCGTGCTGGACCGGGTCACCAACCCGGCCAACGTCGGCATGATCCTGCGCACCGCGACCGCCGCCGGGCTGGCCGGCGTGCTGCTCCCCCGCCGCGGCGTCCCGGCCATCGACCCGCTGGTGGTCAAGGCGTCCGCGGGGGTGGCGTTCCGGGCCCCGGTGCTGCGCGCGGCGACCGCCGAGGAGGGCTGCGCCGCCCTGCGCGACGCCGGGTTCGGGGTGTACGGCCTGGCCGCGGGCGGCCCGTCCCTGCTCGACGCCGACCTGCCCCCACGGGTGGCGCTGGTGCTGGGCAACGAGACCGACGGCCTGTCCGCGGCGGTGCGGGCGCACTGCGACGGCACCCTGGCCATCCCGATGGCCGGCGGCGTGGAGTCGCTCAATGTGGCCAGCGCAGCGGCCGTGGCGGCGTTCGAGCTGCACCGGCGGATCCACCGGTCGTGATCCTCGGCCACCCCGGCGTCCCGAACCCACCGCCGACCGAGCCGCGGCGCCAGCCGTGTCCGGTCCACCCGGTCGGTCGGATACGGTGCCCGGGTCGCAGGTGACCGTGGGTCACCGGGTGCGACGGCAGCGTCCGGGCAGTACAGCAGCAGGGAAGACACCACCGTGACCGAGAGCAGCTCCGATCCCCCCGCCGGGACCGGCATCGACACGTCCGTCCCGCACTCGGCCCGGATCTGGAACTACTGGCTGGGCGGCAAGGACAACTACGCCGTCGACCGCGAGGCCGGCGACGCCTGGGTCGCCGTCGACCCCCAGATCACCGTCATCGCCCGGGCCCAACGCGCGTTCATCAGCCGGACGGTGCGGTTCCTGGCCGGCGAGGTCGGCATCCGCCAGTTCCTCGACATCGGCACCGGGCTGCCCACCGCCGACAACACCCACGAGGTCGCCCAGCGCGTCGCGCCCGACGCCCGCATCGTCTACGTCGACAACGACCCGCTCGTCCTCGCGCACGCCCGCGCCCTGCTCACCAGCACGCCCGAGGGCGCCACCCGCTACCTGCACGCCGACCTGCACGACGTGCCCGCCCTCATCGAAGGAGCCGCGGAGCTCCTGGACTTCAGCCAGCCGGTCGCGGTGCTGTTCATGGGGGTGCTGGGCCACGTCCGGGACACGCAGGAGGCCAAGCGCGCCGTCGACGCGATCATCGCCCGCATCCCGTCGGACAGCTACGTGGCGATCTGCGACGGCACGTGGGCGTCGGGCAGCGTCGGCGCCCAGCAGGCCCAGGACGAGTACGCCGACACCGGCGCGGTGCCCTACCGGTACCGGACGCCCGAGGAGATCACCAGCCTGTTCGACGGCCTGGAGCTGGTCGATCCCGGCTGCGTGTCGATCACGCTGTGGCGGCCCGAGCACCCCGAGGGCGTTTCGACGATCAACAGCGACCCGCCGGCCCCGGTCGACGAGTTCGGCGGCGTGGCCCGCAAGCCCTGACCCCGCGCGGCCCGGGCCGGGCTGCGTGCTCGGGATCTGGGCTCAGCGGCGGTCGCGGCCTAGGGTTGCTCGGATGGTGACGCGCCGGTTCCCCCGCCCGTCCGAACTGGCCGAGCTGCTGCGGCCGGCCCCGTTCGTCCGCGACGCCACGCAGCGGCGGCTGTTGCGCGCGGCGAGCATCGCCGACCTGCGCGCCATCGCCCGCCGTCGCACCCCGCGGGCGGTGTTCGACTACACCGACGGCGCCGCGGACGGTGAGCTGTCGCTGCGCCGGGCCCGCGACGCGTTCGCCCGGCTGGAGTTCATCCCGTCCGTGCTCCGCGACGTGTCCGAGGTGGACACCTCCCGGGAGATCCTCGGCCGGCGCTGCAGCCAGCCGTTCGCGCTCGCCCCGACCGGTTTCACCCGGATGATGCACCACGAGGGCGAGCGCGCGGTGGCGTCGGTCGCCGGGCAGGCCGGGATCCCGTTCACGCTGTCCACGATGGGCACGACGACCATCGAGGACGTCGCCGCGGCCGCCCCGGACACCCGCAAGTGGTTCCAGCTGTACCTGTGGCGCGACCGCGCGCCGGCCGAGGACCTGGTGCAGCGCGCGGCCGCGGCCGGCTACGACACGATCATGCTGACCGTGGACACCCCGGTCGGCGGGGCCCGGCTGCGCGACGTGCACAACGGGCTGTCCATCCCGCCGGCGCTGTCGCTGCGCACGTTCGTCGACGGGGCGCTGCACCCCAACTGGTGGTTCAACCTGCTGACCACCGAGCCGCTGGCGTTCGCCAGCCTGCAGTCCACCGACGGCACCGTGGCCGAGCTGATCAACCGGGTGTTCGACCCCGCGCTGACCATGGCCGATATCGAGTGGCTGCGCGGCAGCTGGAACGGGAAGCTGGTGGTCAAGGGCATCCAGAGCGTCGCCGACGCCCGCCGGGTGGTCGACGCCGGCGCCGACGCGGTGCTGCTGTCCAACCACGGGGGCCGCCAGCTCGACCGCGCGCCGGTGCCGCTGGAGCTGATCCGGCCGACCGTCGAGGCGGTGGGCGAGCGGGCCGAGGTGCTGGTCGACACCGGCATCACGCACGGCGCGGACATCGTGGCCGCGGTCGCGCTGGGCGCCCGGGCCGCCCTGGTCGGGCGGGCCTACCTCTACGGGCTGATGGCCGGGGGACGCGCCGGGGTGGAGAAGGCGGTGACGATCCTCGGCGCGGAGATCGTGCGGACGCTGCAGCTGATCGGCGTGAACAGCGTCGACGAGCTGCGTCCTGCGCACGTCCGGCTACGGCCGAACGGGTGATGCTCCCGCTGGCGGGGTGGCGGTGGCGGGTCCAGGCTGGCGGCCATGGTGGATTTCAACCAGGCCAAGCAGTTCGCCGACCAGCACGACGAGCAGATCGACCAGGGGTTGGACAAGGCCGGTGCGGCGGCCAAGGGCCGGTTCGCCGGTCAGGAGCAGCACATCGACACCGGGGTCGACAAGGCGCAGGAGATGACCGGTCAGGGCGACACCAGCCGCCCCGCCGACGAGCAGCCGCCCTCGGAGCCGCCGCCCGCCTGACGCCCGGCCGACCTCCAGGACCACCCGGATCTCCCGCCCGGTTGGGCGAACGGCGCTCTCGCCCAATCAGGCCGGCCCGACGACCCTCTCGCTCGACCGCGGGGCCGGCGCAGCCGATCACGGTCGGCGCAGGACGGCGGCCACGGCGAGGTCCCAGCGGCGGTCGCGGGATTCCGGCGTGGTGCCCGACCAGCCCGCCCGCTCCTGCGCGGCCAACCCCTGGGCGAGTGCGAGCAGCACGTGGGCCAGGTCGACGGGATCGCCGTCCAGCAGGCCCGCCCGCACCGCCCGGTGGACGCCGTCGACGAAGTGTGCCCGGGTCGACGCCCCCGCGGCCAGCTCGTCGGGGCCGGGCTCGAACTCGGCGAACGGCCGGCAGAACATCACCTCGGCCAGCGCCGGGCTGTCCCGCGCGAAGTCCCGGAACGCCCGCAGCGCCGCGGACAGGTCGGCGCGCGGGTCGCCGGTGGGCGGGAGTTCGGCGAACCGGGCGCGCAGTCGCCGGAAGCCCTCGTAGAACACCTCGCGCACCAGCCCGGACTTGTCCCCGAACAGCTCGTAGACCGCCGGCACCGAGGTCCCGGCCCCGGCCGCGACGCCGCGGGTGGTGAAACCCCCGACGCCGTGCTCGTCCAGCGTCGCCACGGCCACCCGGAGCAGGCGTTCGCGCAGCTCCGGGGTGCGCTGCTTGGCTCTGGGCACGTCACCTCCACCGGTGGGCCGGTCGGACGGTACGTCAGGAGCGGGCAGCCACGAGCTCGGCGAGCCCGGCGCGGAGGGCAGCCAGGGTGTCGGCCCGGGCGCGCAGCTTCGTGTCGGCGTGCGCGCCGGCGTCCAGCCCGGTCGCCGCGGCCGCCGCCCAGGCGCGCGCGGTGTCCAGCAGCGCGTCCGGCTCGACCACCTCGTGCAGGAACCCGGCCCGCACCGCCTCGTCCGGTCCGAAGACCGCCGCCATGGTCGCGGCCCGGTCGGCGGCGGAGGGGGTGAGCCGGTAGCGCAGGATCGCCAGCGCGGACGCCGGCAGGCTCAGCCCGATCGCCACCTCGTTGGCGGTGAACCGGGCCGACCCCCGGACCCCGATCCGCAGGTCGGCGGCGAGCAGCAGGAAGGCGCCCATGGCGATGGCGTGCCCGGGCGCCGCGGCGACCACGGGACGCGGGAACGACAGCACCCGCGCGGCCAGCTCGAAGCCCTCGCGCACCATCCCGAGGGCCTCGACCGCGTCGCCGCGGCGCAGTGTGCGCAGGTCGAACCCGGCGGAGAACACCCCCGCCCGACCGGCGAGCAGGACCGCGGCCCGGTCCTGCTCGGCCCGGTCGAACGCCGCGCGCAGGTCGCCGAGCATCGCCCGGGACAGCGCGTTGACCTTGCCGTCGTCCATCGTCACCGCGGCCACGCCGTCGTCGCCCAGCCGGTAGGTCACCCGATCAGCCATGCCCCATGGTCTATCGGAACCACGTTTCGAAATCAAGGTACGCATCGTGCCCCGGCCGGCACCCGACGTCGACGGGCCCGACCGCGCGGGCAGCCAGCGCGCCGACCATCTCCACGGGTACCGCGTGCGCGTCGTGGCCGACCAGCGGTCACGGGCCGGGGGCGTCCAGGGCGGTGAGGACGGTGAGGAGGTAGGCGCGGATCAGGGGGGCGTGGGCG
>DASQMQ010000295.1:0-14899 GCA_035645455.1 Pseudonocardia sp. | reverse complement strand
CCGGCCGTCGCGCAGCCCGACGATCTCGGCCACCGCGGCCCGGGCGCTGTCGGCATCGGCCAGCATCCGGCGGGCCAGCGGCAGCACCGCCTCCCCGGCCGGGGTGAGGACCGGCCCGTCCCGGCCGCCGCGGTCGAGCAGCGGGGCGCCCAGGTCGTCCTCCAGGGCCTTGAGCTGCCGTGACAGTGTCGGCTGCGCGACCCCGACGGCCTCGGCCGCGCGAGTGAAGCTGCGCACGTCGGCCACGGCCACGAAGTACGCGAGCTGCTGTAGCGTCACGCTGATAGCTTATGTGCATCGGCGCTGCCGGGCCGATGCATTGGACGTCGGTCGGGGCGTCGGCGAAGCTGGTCGGCAGTCGACCCTCGGAGCTGTCCGCCCTCGTTCCGGCCCTCCCGACCGGCGCGTGAGCCGCGTCACCTCCGCCGGGCCGATCGCGCGGCCCGACCCGTCGGCCGTGTCGCGATCGTCGTAGAGTCCGCCCACAATCAGCAGACCCGGTCCGTCGGCACCGTTCCTGACCGGCGTCGGGACACAGAATTCGAGGTTCCCCTGACGTGTCATCCACCACAGACGCGTCCGCTGGCCGGGCGCAGATCGCAGCGCGGACGCTCCGCACCGACCGGTGGTGGCTGCCGCCGCTGGCCAACTTCATCGGACTGGCCGCCTGGGTCGCCTACGCCACGGTGCGGGCGTTCCAGCAGAACAACTACTACGTCGCCGAGTACAACTACCTGACGCCGTTCTACTCGCCCTGCGTCTCGGTCGGCTGCGTGCCGGAGGCCTCGCACTTCGGGCAGATCCTGCCGGACGTCTGGTGGCTGCCCTACGCGGCGCTGTCGCTGCCGTTCCTGCTGCTGTTCCGGCTGACCTGCTACTACTACCGCAAGGCCTACTACCGGGCGTTCTGGCTCTCGCCGCCGGCCTGCGCGGTCGCCGAGCCGCACCGCAAGTACACCGGGGAGACGCGGTTCCCGCTGATCCTGCAGAACCTGCACCGCTACTTCTTCTACGCCGCGGTGATCATCTCGGTGATCAACACCTGGGACGCGATCCTGGCGTTCGGCAAGGAGGACGGGAGCTTCGGGCTCGGCCTGGGCAACCTGATCCTGCTCGGCAACGTGGTCGCGCTGTGGGCGTACACCATCTCCTGCCACTCCTGCCGCAGCATCATCGGCGGCAAGCTCACGCACTTCTCGAAGCACCCGCTGCGCTACCGGGGCTGGCAGTTCGTCAGCCGCCTCAACACCAAGCACATGCAGCTCGCCTGGCTCACCCTGGCGACGCTGGCCATCACGGACTTCTACGTCATGGCCGTCGCGGCCGGCTGGATCTCCGACCTGCGGATCGTGGGGTGATCTGACATGACCGACCCGAACCAGCACGAGACCATCGAGCACCACGATTTCGACGTCGTCGTCATCGGCGCGGGCGGCGCCGGACTGCGCGCCGCCATCGAGGCCCGCCAGCAGGGCAAGCGGGTGGCCATCATCTCCAAGTCGCTGTTCGGCAAGGCGCACACGGTGATGGCCGAGGGCGGCTGCGCCGCGGCGATGGGCAACGTCAACCCGAACGACAACTGGCAGGTCCACTTCCGCGACACGATGCGCGGCGGGAAGTTCCTGAACAACTGGCGGATGGCCGAGCTGCACGCCAAGGAGGCCCCGGACCGGGTCTGGGAGCTGGAGACCTACGGCGCGCTGTTCGACCGCACCAAGGACGGCAAGATCAGCCAGCGGAACTTCGGCGGGCACACCTACCCGCGGCTGGCCCACGTCGGCGACCGCACCGGCCTGGAGATGATCCGGACCCTGCAGCAGAAGGTCGTCTCGCTGCAGCAGGACGACTTCCGGGCCACCGGTGACTACGAGTCGCACATCCGGGTCTTCCACGAGACCACGGTCACCGAGCTGTTCAAGGCCGACGGGCGGATCGCCGGCTGCATCGCCTACTACCGCAGCACCGGCACCTTCGTCCGGTTCGACGCCCCGGCGATCGTGCTGGCCACCGGTGGGGTCGGCAAGAGCTACCAGGTGACGTCGAACTCCTGGGAGTACACCGGCGACGGGCACGCGCTGGCCCTGCGGGCCGGCGCCACGCTGATCAACATGGAGTTCCTGCAGTTCCACCCGACCGGCATGGTCTGGCCGCCGTCGGTGAAGGGGATCCTGGTCACCGAATCGGTCCGCGGTGACGGCGGGGTGCTGCGCAACTCCGAGGGCGAACGGTTCATGTTCGACTACATCCCGGACGTGTTCAAGGACCAGTACGCCACCACCGAGGAGGAGGGCGACCGCTGGTACAGCGACGCCGACAACAACCGGCGTCCGCCCGAGCTGCTGCCCCGCGACGAGGTCGCCCGGGCGATCAACTCCGAGGTCAAGGCCGGTCGGGGCAGCCCGCACGGCGGGGTGTTCCTGGACATCGCCTCGCGGCTCAAGCCCGAGGAGATCCAGAAGCGGCTGCCGTCGATGTACCACCAGTTCAAGGAGCTGGCCGACGTCGACATCACCAAGGAGCCGATGGAGGTCGGCCCGACCTGCCACTACGTGATGGGCGGGGTCGAGGTCGACCCGGACACCGCGATGTCGATCGTGCCGGGGCTGTTCGCCGCCGGTGAGGTCGCCGGTGGCATGCACGGCTCCAACCGGCTCGGCGGCAACTCGCTGTCGGACCTGCTCGTGTTCGGGCGGCGCTCCGGCGCGGGCGCGGCGGCCTACGTCGACGCCCTGGACGGCGCGCGCCCGGCGGTCCAGGAGGCCGACGTCGAGGAGGCCCTGCAGCGCGCGCTGCTGCCGTTCTCCAGTGCCACCGAGGGCGGGGAGAACCCGTTCGTGGTGCAGCTGGAGCTGCAGAAGACGATGAACGACCTGGTCGGGATCATCCGCAAGGCCGACGAGATGGACCAGGCGCTCAAGGCGCTGCAGGACATCGCGGTGCGCACCCGCACGGTCAGCGTCGAGGGCCACCGGGTGTTCAACCCGGGCTGGCACCTGGCCCTGGACCTGCGCAACATGCTGCTGGTCTCGCTGTGCGTGGCCAAGGCGGCGCTGGAGCGCCAGGAGAGCCGCGGCGGGCACACCCGCGACGACTACCCGGCGATGGACTCCGACTGGCGGCACGTGCTGCTGGTGCTGTCGGCGCTGGGCGAGGACAACGTCGAGCTGGTCCGCAAGGAGCAGATCGCGATGCGCCCCGAGCTGTTCGACCTGTTCGAACTGGACGAGCTGAAGAAGTACTACACGGGCGAGGAGCTCGGCGGGCACCGCGCGGACCAGGGCATGGACCGCGACCCGGGCACCGCCGACTCCGCCGGGCAGGGAGCGAAGGCATGAGCCACGACCAGCATTTCCGCGTCTGGCGGGGCGACTCGGACAAGGGCGAGCTCGTCGACTACCCGGTGCTGGTGAACGAGGGCGAGGTCGTCCTCGACATCATCCACCGGCTGCAGCAGACCGAGGCCCAGGACCTGGCCGTGCGGTGGAACTGCAAGGCCGGCAAGTGCGGCTCGTGCAGCGTGGAGATCAACGGCAAGCCGCGGCTGGCCTGCATGACCCGGATGTCGACCTTCACCGAGGACGAGGTCATCACGGTCACCCCGCTGCGCACCTTCCCGGTGATCCGGGACCTGGTGACCGACGTGTCGTTCAACTACACCAAGGCCCGCGAGATCCCCAGCTTCGCCCCGCCGGAAGGGGTGGAGCCCGGGGAGTACCGGATGGCCCAGGTCGACGTGGAGCGGAGCCAGGAGTTCCGCAAGTGCATCGAGTGCTACCTGTGCCAGAACACCTGCCACGTGGTGCGCGACCACGAGGAGAACAAGGAGAACTTCGCCGGTCCGCGCTACCTGATGCGGATCGCCGAGCTGGACATGCACCCGCTGGACGCGGCCGACCGCAAGGTGGCCGCCCAGGAGGAGCACGGGCTGGGCATGTGCAACATCACCAAGTGCTGCACCGAGGTCTGCCCCGAGCACATCAAGATCACTGACAACGCGCTGATCCCGCTCAAGGAGCGCGTCGTCGACCGCAAGTACGACCCGCTGGTCTGGCTAGGCAACAAGATCGGCATCCGGCGCAAGGGCTGACCCGCCCGGACGCGCACCGGCCCCCGTCGCACCGACCGCGACGGGGGCCGGTCCGTGCGCGGGGTCAGCGACCCAGCGACCGCCGGATCTCCTCCAGCTTGGCCCGGGCCTTGTCGGCGCGCTCGGCCTCCTCCTGCTCGACCGTGCGCCCGGCGGCGCTCTCCCCGGCCAGTTCCGCGGCGCCCACGCTGGTGGCGTAGCGGCCCTCGATCTTGCCCCGGACGTAGTCGAGGCTCGGCACGCCGTGCTCGTCGTAGTCCGCCGGGGGGAGCGGCGGGGGCGGCGCGGACGGCACCACCGGCAGCGCCGGGGCCGCCGGTTCGACGATCTCGGCCTCGATCGGCTCCGGGTCGCCGGCTCCGTCCGCGGGCGGGTCCGGGGGCTGGGTGCGGTCGGTCATCGGGACGCCTCCGTGGTCGGGCGCGGACCGCCGTGGCCGTCGCGCAGGACCACTTTGCCATGCTGGACGGGTGCGGACCGTCGAGGTCGTCGTGGTCTACGACGTGGCCTGCCCGAACTGCTCGGCGATCGCCCGGGAGCTGCCGGACCTGGTCCGGGTGCCGGTGCGGGTGCGGTCGTGCCGCGACCCCGCGCTGGCCACCGCCTTGCCGACGGTGCCGGCCGCGGTCCGGTCCTGCGCCGCGCCTGCGGTGGGCACGGTCCGCCCGGACGGCTCGATCCGCTGGTGGACCGGGCTGACCGGGGCCGTCGGTGTGCTGCCGGTGGTGCGCCCGGGCGGCGCCCGGGCGGCGATCGGCCTGCTGTGGGCAGCGCTGCGGACCCGCCGCGACCGCGGGCACTGACGCGCGCCGCGCCTCCGCCGCGCGCGGGACACCGCGACGGAGCAGTCCGCCGACGGAGATCGGCACTAGCGTGCACGCTGTGACTGCCGCGACGACCACCGCTCCCTACGGCTCCTGGCCCACCCCGATCACCTCCGAGCTCGTCGTCGCCGCCGCGGTGCGGCTGGGTGAGCTGCGCGTCGACGGTGCCGACCCGGTCTGGTCGGAGGGCCGCCCCGCCGAGGAGGGACGGGTCCAGCTGGTCCGCCGCACGCCCGACGGCCGCACGACCGACCTGCTGCCGGCCGGGATGAGCGCGCGCACCGCGGTGCACGAGTACGGCGGGGCCGCGTGGTGGGTGCACGACGGCGTCGTCTGGTTCGCCGAGTGGACCGACCAGCGCTTGTACCGGCTGGCGCCGGGCGGGAGCCCGCAGCCGCTCACCCCGGAACCGGCCCGCCCGCGCGGCGACCGCTTCGCCGACGGCGACCTCGCCCCGGACGGGCGGACGATGGTCTGCGTCCGGGAGCGGCACCACGGCCCGACCGCCACCGAGGTCGTGAACGAGATCGTCCGGCTGGACGCGCACGCCCCGTCCGAGCCCGAGGTGCTGGTCACCGGCCCGGACTTCGTCGCCGCACCGCGGCTGAGCCCGGACGGCGAGGTGCTGGCCCGGGTGCAGTGGAACCACCCGTCGATGCCGTGGGACGCCACCGCGCTGGTGGTGCGGGAGCTGGCCAGCGGCGAGGACACCGTGGTGGCCGGCGGGCCGGGGGAGTCGGTGTCGGAACCGCGCTGGCACCCGGACGGGTCGCTGTGGTTCGTCAGCGACCGCTCCGGCTGGTGGAACCTCTACCGCTGGGCGCCCGGCACGGACATCCGGCCGGTGGTGAGCACGGCCGCCGAGATCGGCGGCCCGGACTGGTCGCTGGGCCCGGCCCGCTACGGTTTCCTGCCCGACGGCGCGGTCGCCTTCGCCCGGCGCAGCGCCGGCTACGACCGGCTGGCGGTGCGGGCCGCCGACGGCACGGTCACCGACCTGGCCGTCGGGTTCTCCTCGGTGGCCGCCCTGCGCACGCTGCCCGACGGCGCGCTGGTCGTGGTGGCCGGCAGCCCGACCGCGGAGACCGGGGTGTTCCGCATCGACCTGCCGGAGGCCGCGGCCGACGGCGGCTCGACCGGTCCGCGGCTGACCACCCTGCGCGCCCCGCGCGACCTCGGGGTGGACCCGGGCTACCTGTCGGTGCCCGAACCGATCAGCTTCGCGTCGGCGGACGCCGAGGGCGCCGCGCGCACCGCGCACGCGCTGTTCTACCCGCCGGCCAACCCGGACCGGACCGGCCCGGAGGGCGAGCTGCCCCCGCTGCTGGTGATGATCCACGGCGGGCCGACCGCGGCGGCGTCGCCGGTGCTCAACGCCGGGGTGCAGTACTGGACCAGCCGCGGCTTCGCGGTCGTCGACGTGGACTACGGCGGGTCGACCGGCTACGGCCGGTCCTACCGGGAGGAACTGCTCGGCCAGTGGGGCGTGATCGACGTGGCGGACTGCCGGGCCGCGGCGGCGTGGCTGGCCGCCCGCGGCCGGGTGGACCCGGCCCGGCTGTGCATCCGCGGGGGCTCGGCCGGCGGGTACACCACGCTGGCCGCGCTGGCCCGGGAGGACACCCCGTTCGCCGCCGGGGCCAGCCACTACGGGGTGGCCGACCTGGAGGCGCTGGCCGCCGACACGCACAAGTTCGAGAGCCGCTACCTCGACCGACTGGTCGGCCCCTACCCGCAGGCCCGGGACGTCTACCGGGCCCGCTCGCCGATCCACCACGTCGACCTGCTGCGCCGCCCGCTGCTGGTGCTGCAGGGCAGCGAGGACGAGATCGTGCCACCGGCGCAGAGCGAGGTGATCGTCGCCGCGCTGCGCGAGCGCGGCGTCCCGGTCGGATACCTGCTGTTCGAGGGTGAGCAGCACGGCTTCCGCCGGGCGGAGAACATCCGCCGCGCGCTCGACGCCGAGCTGAGCTTCTACGGCCAGGTGCTCGGCTTCGAGCTGCCGGCCGGGGAGGGCATCGAGCCGGTGCTGCTGGAGAACCGCTGACCGGCGGGTCAGCCGCCGACCGCAGCCGGCTCCTTCTCCACGTCGGCCGGGGCGGCGGTCGCGCTCGACCGGGACAGCCGCCGCTCGGTGTACTCGGCGAGCTTGCCCAGCGCGTAGTTGATCAGGATGAAGATGATCGCGACCAGCAGGTAGACCTGGATCGGGTTGCGCAGCTCCTGGATCATCAGGTTGGCGGTCCGGACGAACTCCTGGTAGGTGATGATGAAGCCGAGCGAGGTGTCCTTGACGATCACCACCAGCTGGCTGATCAGCGCCGGGAGCATCACCCGGAACGCCTGTGGCAGCAGGATCGAGCCGAGGACCTGGCCGCGGGTCAGGCCCAGCGAGTAGCCCGCCTCGGACTGGCCGCGCGGCAGCGACTGCACACCGGCCCGGATGATCTCGGCGATGATCACGCAGTTGTACGCGGTCAGCCCGATCACCAGGTACCACAGCAGCGGCAGCGAGATCCCGACCTCGGGCAGCACCCGGGCGGCGAAGAAGATCGCGATGACCACCGGGGTGCCGCGCAGCAGTTCGACCAGCCCGACGATCAGCCACCGGTACCACCGCGCGGCGGTGACCCGGGCGACCGCCAGCGCGGTGCCGATGGTCAGCGAGAAGACCAGCGTCAGGCCGGCCGCGAGCAGGGTGGCGACCAGCGCGTTGCCGAGCAGGTTCCAGACCGCGACGAAGTCGGCGTCGATCGGGTTGAACAGCGGCGACCACCGCTCGCCGGCGAACTGGCCGTTCTGCCCCAGCCGCACGAGGACCAGCACGATCACCCCGGCGACGATCGCCCCGGCGACCACGCTGGAGATCAGGGTGCGCCGGCGCGCGACCGGTCCGGGCGCGTCGAACAGGACCGTGGTCATCGCGCGATCGCCACCTTCCGCTCGAGGAGGCCGAGCAGCAGCCCGGCCGGGATGGTGAGGACGAGGTAGCCCAGCAGCACGCCGATGAGGACGCCGACGGCCGAGTAGCCCTGGGCCGAGGTGAGCTGCGTGCCGACCGAGAATAGGTCGCCGCCGACGCCGAACGCGCCGACGATCGCCGAGTTCTTGATCATTGCGATGATCACGCTGCCGAGCGGCGGGACCACCGTGCGCAGGGCCTGCGGCAGCACGATCAGCGAGAGCGACTGGGCGAAGGTCAGTCCGATCGCCCGCGCCGCCTCGGCCTGGCCCGCGGACACCGAGCCGATGCCCGAGCGGACCGCCTCACAGACGAACGCCGAGGTGTAGGCGGTGAGCCCGGCGACGCCGAACCAGAAGTACTGGCCGTTGATCCCGATCTCGGGCAGGCCGAACGCGAACGCGAACAGCACGACGGCCAGCGGGGTGTTGCGGAAGACCGTCACCCAGGCCGCGCCGATCGCGCGCAGCGGCGGTACCGGGGAGACCCGGAACCCGGCCAGGATCGTGCCGATGATCAGGGCGCCGATCGCGGAGAAGATGCAGATCTGCACCGTCCCCCAGAAGCCCTGCACGTAGAGCGGGAACTGCTCGGCTATGACGCCCACGGCGGTCCTTTCGGCACGGTGCAGCACCGGGGCCGGTCACCTTTCGGGACCGGCCCCGGTGTCACATGACGGACGTCAGCTGCAGGCGCCGGCGGGCGGCAGGGTCGGTGCCTCCGGCGCGACCTTGCCCGCGGTGGCCTCCCAGGCCGCCTGGTAGGACCCGTCGGCGACGGCATCCTGCAGGGTCTGGTTGATGAACTCGCAGAAGGCGACGTCGCCCTTCTTGATGCCGATGCCGTAGGGCTCCTCGGTGAACGGCTGGCCCACCAGCTTGAACGCACCCTGGCTCTGGTCGATCAGGCCCAGCAGGATGACGTTGTCGGTGGTGACGGCGTCGACCTGACCGGTGCGCAGCGCGTCGGCGCACTTGGAGTACACGTCGAACAGGGTGAGGCTGGCCTCGTCGACGTACTCCTTGATCGTCTCCGAGGGGGTGGACCCGGCCACCGAGCAGACCCGGGCGTTGGCACCGCGCAGGGCGTCCGGACCGGTGATCGTGGTGTTGTCCGCGGCGACCATCAGGTCCTGGCCGGCCACGTAGTACGGCCCGGCGAAGCTGATCCGCTCCTTGCGCCGGTCGTTGATCGTGTAGGTGGCCACCACCATGTCCACCCGGTCCTGCTCGAGGACCTCCTCGCGGATGGCCGACGGGGCCTCCGAGAAGGTGATCTTGTCCGGCTCGATGCCGAGCTTCCCGGCGATGATCTTGGCGATCTCGACGTCGAAGCCCTCCGGCTGGTCGGACAGCCCGGTCGCGCCGAACAGCGGCTGGTCGAACTTGGTGCCCACGCGGATCGCGTCGGCCTCGGCCAGCGCGGCCATGGTGGTACCGGCCTCGAAGGTGACGTCCTCGGCCACCGAGGGCGCGGGGGCGTCCGCGCCGAGCTGGGACTCCCCGCCACCGCCACAGGCGGTCGCGGCGAGTGCCAGGGCCGCCGCGACCGCGGCGAGCCTGAAGGTGTGGGTCAGACGCATGTCGTGCTGGTCCTTCCGTGGTGCGGATGGGGGTCCCGGGGGTGTCGCGTCAGTGCGTGAGGATCTTGCCGAGGAAGTCCTTGGCGCGGTCTGACGTGGGGTTCGAGAAGAACGCCTCGGGTGCGGCGTCCTCGACGATCTCGCCGTCGGACATGAACACCACCCGGTGCGCGGCCCGCCTGGCGAAGCCCATCTCGTGGGTGACCACGAGCATGGTCATGCCCTCCTTCGCCAGCGTGGTCATCACGTCCAGGACCTCGTTGACCATCTCCGGGTCGAGTGCCGAGGTGGGCTCGTCGAACAGCATGACCTTGGGCTTCATCGCCAGTGCGCGGGCGATGGCGGCCCGCTGCTGCTGACCGCCGGACAGCTGGGCGGGGTACTTGTCGCGCTGGTTGGCGATCCCGACCCGCTCCAGCAGGGCCAGCCCGTTCTTCTCGGCCTCGGACTTGCTCAGCTTGCGCACCTTGATCGGCGCCAGCGTGACGTTCTCCAGGATCGTCTTGTGCGCGAACAGGTTGAAGCTCTGGAACACCATGCCGACGTCGGCGCGCAGCCCGGCCAGCCCCTTGCCCTCGGCGGGCAGCGGGCGGCCGTCCACCTCGATCTCGCCGCGGTCGACCGGTTCGAGCCGGTTGATGGTCCGGCACAGGGTCGACTTGCCCGAGCCCGACGGCCCCAGCACCACCACGACCTGACCGGGGGCCACCTCGAGGTTGATGTCGCGCAGGACGTGCAGGTCGCCGAAGTGCTTGTCGACGGACGCCATCCGGATCATCGGGGTCTCGGTCATACAGGGCCTCCGGGCATGGCGGGACGCTAGGGCGAATCGGACACCACAGTCCAGCACCTTGAGCTACCCATAGGGTTTCCTTCGTATAACGCTGGACCGCGACCCGCCGACGAGCACGGCACGGGCCGGCCGGGAAGGGGGCGCAGTGCACATCCTGCTGGTCGAGGACGACGACCGGATCGCCGCGGCGCTGCGCCCGGCCCTGCACCGGCACGGGATGACCACCACCCGGCTGGCCCGCGGCCGCGGCGCGGTCGACCACCTGGCCGGGGTGGACGTGGTGCTGCTCGACCTCGGCCTGCCCGACGTCGACGGGGTCGACGTCTGCCGGGCGATCCGGGAGGTCAGCGAGGTGCCGGTGATCGTGGTGTCGGCCCGCGGGGAGGTCGACGACCGGATCCTGGGCCTGCACTCGGGGGCCGACGACTACCTGGTCAAGCCCTACGACGTCGGCGAGCTGGTGGCCCGGGTGCACGCGGTGTACCGGCGGCGCCGGGTCGTCGCGACCGACGGCCCGGCCGACGTGGTGGTGGTCGACGAGGTCAGCATCGACCTGCACCGGCACGCGGTCACCGTGGCCGGTCAGCCGGTCAGCCTGACCCGCAAGGAGTTCCAGGTGCTGGCCATGCTGGCCAGCTCGGGCGGCGCGGTGTGCACCCGCAACCGGATCGTGGCCGAGGTGTGGGGCCGCAGCTGGGCGGGGGCCAACCGCACGCTCGACGTGCACGTGGCCACGCTGCGCACCAAGCTCGGCCGGGCCGACCTGGTGCAGACCGTGCGGGGGGTGGGCTACCGGCTCGGCCTGCCGGACGCGCCCGCGGAGCGCTAGACCGTGCGGGCCCGGCTGCTGGTGATCCTGCTGGTCCTGCTCGGCCTGCTGGCCGCCGGGCTCGGCGTGCCGCTGGCCCTGTCCACCGCGCAGGCCGCGCAGCTGCAGATGTTCACCGACCGGCTGACCGACACGATCTTCTACGCCTCGCTGGCCGAGCGGCCGATCACGGTGGACGACGCCACCGGGCTGGAGGCCGAGCTGGCCCGCTACGACGCGGTGTACGGCGTCGCGGTGCTGGTGCTCGACCGGGAGGGCCGGCTGGTGGCCACCTCCCGGCGCCCGCCGCCGGAGCTGGACGAGGCCGCCCTGGAACGGGTGGAGCTGGCGCTGGCCAACCGGCGTTCGGAGGTCTACCCGCTGCTGGCGCCGTGGAACGACCAGCCGATGGTGCTCGCCGAGCCGGTGCTGGTGGACACCGAGGTGCGCGGGGCGACCGTCACCGTCTCCCCGACCGACGAGCTGCGGTCCTGGGAGCTGCAGGTGTGGTTGTTGGTGGCGGCGGCCGGGCTGGCCGCGCTCGCGCTCGGGGTGCTGGTCGCGCTGCCCATCGTGCGCTGGATCCTGCGCCCGGTGCGCCGGCTCGACGAGGGCACCGGGCGGGTCGCCGCCGCGGTGCTGTCCGGTGCCGAGGCCGACCCGGTCGCGGACGGTTCCGGGCCGCCCGAGCTGCGCCGGCTGTCGGCGTCGTTCGACCGGATGGCGGCCACGGTGACCCAGGCCTACGCCGCGCAGCGCGCTTTCGTCGCCGATGCCAGCCACCAGTTGCGCAACCCGCTCACCGCCCTGCGGCTGCGGCTGTCCAACCTGGAGGGCCACGTGGACGCGGTCGCCGCCGAGGACCACGCGGCCGCGCTGGAGGAGGCCCAGCGGCTGTCCACGCTGCTCGACGGCTTGCTGGCGCTGGCCAGGGCGGAGCGCACGGTCCCGGTGACCCCGATCGACGTCGACGCCGCGGTGGACGACCGGGTCGAGATGTGGCGCCCGCTGGCCGAGCACACCGGGCTGGACCTGGTGCGCAGCGGGGTGCGGCGGCTGACCGCGGTGGCCCCGGAGGGGGCGGTGGAGACGGTGCTGGACGCGGTGCTGGACAACGCCGTCAAGTTCTCCCCGCCCGGCGGGACGGTCACCGTGCACACCTCGGCCGGCGCCGAGTGGGTGGAGGTCGCGGTCCGCGACACCGGGCCCGGTCTGGCGCCCGACGAGCTGTCCCGGGCCACCGACCGGTTCTGGCGGAGCCCGGAGCAGATCAACGTGGAGGGGTCGGGGCTGGGCCTGGCCATCGCCGCCCGGACCCTCGACCTGGGCGGCGGTGAGCTCCGCCTGGAACTGCCCCCCGGCGGCGGGCTGCGGGTCGTGGCGCTGCTGCGCCGGGTCCCGGCCGCGGCCGGGGCGGTGGATCAGCCGTCCTTCTCCGCGCGGTAGAAGCGCTCCGCACCCGGGTGCAGCGCCACCGGCTGGGTGCCGATCGCCGAGCGCGGGTCGATCGTCAGCGCGGCCGGGCTGGTCACCGCGAGGATCTCCTGCGCCTCCAGCAGCGACCGGACCAACGCGCCGGCCAGGTCGTCGGGCATGTCCGCGGTCACCAGCAGCACGTTGCGCACCAGCAGCGAGGTGACCGGCTCGGGGATGGCGTAGCTGCGCGCCGGGACGGTCCCCGCGGCGTACTCGGGGTACGCGGTCCGGGCCCGCTCGACCAGCGACTCCAGGTCGACCAGCCGGATCGGGAGCAGCCCGGCCAGCGCGGCGATGCCCTGGGTGGGCAGCCCGCCGACCCAGAAGAACGCATCGATCGCGCCGTCGACCAGCGCCGCCGCGGACTCGGTGATGCCCAGTTGCTCGGTGCGCAGGTCGGTGCCCGGCACCAGCCCGACCACCTGCAGCAGCCGCAGCGCCACGAACGACACCCCCGAGTCCGGCGCCCCCACCGACACCCGCCGCCCACGCAGGTCGGCCGGGGTGACCACCGGGGAGTCCGCGGGCACCACCAGGTGCACGACGTCGTCGTAGATGCGGGCGAGCGCGCGCAGCGCCCGCGGGTCGGTCGGCCCGGTCGTGGGCAGCCACTCGGCCGCCGCGTCGATCTGGCTGAACGCGACGTCCACCGTGCGTCCGGTCAGCTGGGCGAGGTTGTCCACCGACCCCGCGGTGGACCGCACATCCGGCCGGACGTCGAGGTCCAGGTCGTCCTGCCACACCCCGGCCAGCGCGGTGCCCAGGGTGTAGTAGACGCCCTCGGTCGCGCCGGTCGCCAGGACCAGCCGCCGCCCCGCGAACGGCGACGAGCAGCTCGGCACCGCGGCCAGCAGGCCCAGCGCCGCTCCCGCCCGCAGCACGGCACGGCGGGTGACGGGGGCGCCGCTGCGCGAGGGGGGAGCGCGGCCGGCCATGGCGAGATCCTGCCGTGCGCGGCCGATGCGGTCGACCCGTCCGGCACGGCCTACCCTCGTGTGGTGAGCCGCAGCTACACCATCCGCACCTACGGGTGCCAGATGAACGTGCACGACTCCGAGCGGATGGCCGGTCTGCTGGAGGCCGCGGGCTACGCGAAGGCCGACCCGGAGCGGTCCGACGAGGCCGACGTGGTGGTGTTCAACACCTGCGCGGTGCGCGAGAACGCCGACAACCGGCTCTACGGCAACCTCGGCCACCTGCGGCCGGCCAAGACCGCCCGGCCCGGCATGCAGATCGCGGTCGGCGGGTGCCTGGCGCAGAAGGACCGCGCCGAGATCGTCCGCCGGGCACCGTGGGTCGACGTGGTGTTCGGTACGCACAACGTGCACGCGCTGCCGGTGCTGCTGGAGCGGGCCCGGCACAACGAGACCGCCCAGGTGGAGATCGCCGAGGCGCTGGAGGTGTTCCCGTCCACGCTGCCGGCGCGCCGCGAGTCGGCCTACGCCGGCTGGGTGTCGATCTCGGTCGGCTGCAACAACACCTGCACGTTCTGCATCGTCCCGTCGCTGCGCGGCACCGAGCGCGACCGCCGCCCCGGCGACGTGCTGGCCGAGGTGGCGGCGCTGGCCGCCGACGGCGTGCTGGAGGTGACGCTGCTCGGCCAGAACGTGAACTCCTACGGCGTCGAGTTCGGCGACCGGGGCGCGTTCGCGAAGCTGCTGCGGGCCTGCGGCGAGGTGCCGGGGCTGGAGCGGGTGCGGTTCACCTCGCCGCACCCGCGGGACTTCACCTCCGACGTCATCGCGGCGATGGCCGAGACCCCGAACGTCTGCCCGCAGCTGCACATGCCGCTGCAGTCCGGCTCCGACGACGTGCTGCGCCGGATGCGCCGCTCCTACCGGTCGGCCCGGTTCCTGGCCATCCTGGACGAGGTGCGCGCGGCCGTCCCGGACGCGGCGATCACCACCGACATCATCGTCGGCTTCCCGGGCGAGACCGAGGACGACTTCGCCGCGACGCTGGACGTGGTGCGCGCCGCCCGCTTCGCGAGCGCGTTCACCTTCCAGTACTCCCCGCGCCCCGGCACGCCGGCCGCGACCCTGCCCGACCAGCTGCCGAAGGAGGTCGTGCAGGAGCGGTACCTGCGGCTGGTCGACCTGCAGGAGGAGATCTCGTGGGCGGCCAACCGCGCGCTTGAGGGGGGCGTCGTCGAGGTGCTCGTCGCCGCGGGGGAGGGGCGCAAGGACGCCGCGACCCGGCGGCTGAGCGGCCGGGCCCGGGACGGCCGGCTGGTGCACTTCGCGCCCGGCGACGCCGCGGTGCGGCCCGGCGACGTGGTCGAGGTGGCCGTCGGCTACGGGGCGCCGCACCACCTGGTGGCCGACGGGTCGTTGTTGTCACACCGTCGCACCCGCGCGGGTGACCTGC
>DASQMQ010000294.1:0-16420 GCA_035645455.1 Pseudonocardia sp. | reverse complement strand
GCGGCCGGCTCGGGCGGGGCCGCGGCCGGCGCCGGCGGGGGTGCGGGAGTGGCCGCGGTGTCGTCTTCGACGGAGATGCCGAAGTCGGTGGCGATCCCGGCCAGTCCGTTGGCATAGCCCTGGCCGACCGCGCGCACCTTCCACTGCCCGGCCCGGCGGTAGATCTCCACGCACAGCAGCGCGGTCTCCGCGGCCAGCCCGTCCGGCTCGAACACCGCGACCGGGGCACCGGCCACCGCGACCTCCATCCGCAGCCCACCCATCGCGCCGAACGTGGCCGGGCCGCGCCCGTCCAGGCTGGCGGTGACGGTGACCGTCTCGATCGCGGCGTCCACCGCGGCCGGGTCGACGTCGACGCCGTCCTCGCGGTAGCGCACGCCGGGCGCCGAGGGCTGGTTGTAGAACACGAAGTCGTCGTCGCTGCGGACCTGGCCGGCGCCGGTCAGCAGCAGCGCGGAGATGTCCACCGGCGCTGCGGCGCGGACCCGCACCGCCACCGGACCAGCAGGGAGCGGCGCGTTCGCGCCCTTGGCGAGGGTCTGCACGCCGGTGATCCTGCCAGCGCACCGGCCGACCGCCGAGGCCCGGCCTGGCAGGGTGGGTGCATGAAGCGCTATGAGTACCGGGTCGTGCAGCTCCGCGAGGGCCTGGTCGGGGGCAAACTGTCCGACGACAAGCTGGAGAAGATCCTGAACCGGGAGGCCGGCGACGGCTGGCAGCTCAAGGCCATCACCGCGGCCGACGTGAAGGGGCGGATCGGACCGGGCGGGGTGGACGGCCTGCTGATCACGTTCGAGCGCCCGGTGGGCTGATCACCCCGGCCGACCACCTGGCTGATCGACCACCTGGGTGATCACGGCCCGACCGGGTATCCGGACCGCATGTTGGCGCGAGCGGTGGGCAGCGGGGTGGCGGCCGGACTGGCCGGGGTGGCCGTGATGACGGCGGCGGAGTGGGCCGAGCAGGCGGTGACCCGCCGGCCGGACTCGCAGGTCCCGGGCCGGGCGGCGACCCGGGTGCTGGGGCTCGGTCGGACCGGCGACCGCGGGCTGCAGCGGCGGATGTGGGCCATGCACATCGGCATGGCGGCCGGCGTGGGCGCGGTGCGCGGGGTGATGGCGTTCGCCGGGCTGCGCGGGCCGTGGGCGTCGTCGATGTTCACCGTCGTCCGGCTGACCGCCGACCAGATCGTGGAGAACTGGACCGGGGTCGGCGCCCCGCCGTGGACCTGGCCGCGCGACGAGCTCGCCGTGGACGTCGCCGGCAAGGCGGTGTACGCGTTCGTCACCGGCGCGGTGGCCGACCGGCTGGCCGCCGCGGCGGGTGTCTCCCCCGGTCAGCGGCACGCGCAGCTCGCCGGCGGGCGCCGGGTGCACGACGTCGGCCCGGTGCCCGGCGGCGAGATGCAGCCGGAGGGCGCATGACTGGGCCCAGTGGGGGTATCGCCGTATCCGATGAAGGAGATCGGATGACTGCAGAGTCCCCCCGCCCCAACCTCGCCACGGTGGCTCGCGCCGAGGCCGACGCCTACCGGGAGGGCGAGGACCGGCCGCTGGGCGGCTACGTGCTCGTCATGTCCGTGTTCGCCGCCCTGGTCGCCGGCGCCGTCGGGCTCGCCGTGCTCACCGGGCGGCGCGTGCCCCAGACCGTCGGGCCGTGGGACGTGGTCCTGCTGGCGGCCGGGACGCACAAGCTCTCCCGCACGATCAGCAAGGACTCGGTCACCGCACCGCTGCGCGCCCCGTTCACCCGGTACACCGGTCGCGGTGGCCCGGCCGAGGTGATGGAGGAGGTGCGCGCGGCCAGCGGGCTGCGGCACTCCCTGGGCGAGTTGCTGACCTGCCCGTTCTGCCTGGACGTGTGGATCTCCACGGGCTTCGCCATCGGGTACGTGTTCGCTCCGCGGCACACCCGGCTGGTGGCCGCGACGTTCACCGCGCTCACCGGGGCCGATTTCCTGCAGCTGGCCTACGCGAAGGCCCAGCAGTCCGCGTCCTGACCACCGAGAGCCGTGCGGTGATCCGTACTGTGGCGGCGTGCCCGACCAGGTTTCCGAGCTGTTCGACCCCGCGGCATGGCGCGCGGTGGACGGCTTCGACTTCGCCGACATCACCTACCACCGCGCGGTCGACACCGGCGCGGTGCGGATCGCCTTCGACCGGCCCGAGGTGCGCAACGCGTTCCGCCCCGGCACGGTCGACGAGCTGTACCGGGCACTCGACCACGCCCGCCAGACCCCGGACGTCGGGTGCGTGCTGCTCACCGGCAACGGCCCGTCGCCCCGCGACGGCGGCTGGGCCTTCTGCTCGGGTGGCGACCAGCGCATCCGCGGCCGCACCGGCTACCAGTACGCCTCCGGCGACACCGCGGACACGGTCGACCCGGCGCGGGCGGGGCGGCTGCACATCCTGGAGTGCCAGCGGCTGATCCGGTTCATGCCCAAGATCGTGATCGCGGTGGTGCCCGGGTGGGCGGCCGGTGGCGGGCACTCCCTGCACGTCACCGCGGACCTGACGCTGGCCAGCGCGGAGCACGCCCGGTTCAAGCAGACCGACGCCGACGTGGGCTCGTTCGACGGTGGGTACGGCTCGGCGTACCTGGCCCGCCAGGTCGGGCAGAAGTTCGCCCGGGAGATCTTCTTCCTGGGCCGGGAGTACACCGCCGCGGACGCGCACCGGATGGGCATGGTCAACGCGGTGGTCCCGCACGCCGAGCTGGAGTCCGTCGCGCTGGACTGGGCGCGCGAGGTGAACGCCAAGTCGCCGACCGCCCAGCGGATGCTCAAGTACTCGTTCAACCTGATCGACGACGGGCTGGTCGGCCAGCAGCTGTTCGCCGGGGAGGCGACCCGGCTGGCGTACCTGACCGACGAGGCGGTCGAGGGCCGCGACGCGTTCCTGGAGAAGCGCGACCCGGACTGGTCGCCCTACCCCTGGCACTACTGACCTTCAGCGGGTGCCGACCGCGGCCCGCAGACCCGGCCCGAGCAGCACCGATCTCCGGCGGCCGGGGGTCGCCGCGCCGGGCCTGCGGTCCCGGCGGTGCGCTGTCCCGCCGAGTAGCGTCGCGCTGCGGCCACCGGTGGTCGCGGGCCGCCGGCAGGGAGGACGATCCGCAGGTGGACGAGCCGACAGCCCGGTGGGCACGATGATGCTGCGGGTGGTCGTCGACAGGTCACCGGACTCGGTCAGCCGGTTGGTGGACGCGCTGCGGTCCGCCCTCGACGGCGGGCCCGCGGTCCTCCCGGTCGGCCCCACCCCGGTGCCCGACCCGGGCGTCGAGCCGCCGGCCGGTACCGCCGTGGTGATCGCCACCTCGGGGTCCACCGGCGGAGCCAAGCTGGTGGTGCTGTCCGCGGCGGCCCTGCGGGCGTCGGCGCACGGCACCGCTCAGCGGCTGGGCGGGGCGGCCCGCTGGCTGCTCGCGCTGCCCGCCGAGCACGTGGCCGGGGTGCAGGTGATCGTCCGCGCCGTGCTGGCCGGGCGGCTGCCGCTGGTGCAGGACCTGACCGGGGGGTTCCGCGCCGACGACTTCGCCGCCGCCACCCGGGCGCTCGGGCCGGGGCCGCGGTGCACCAGCCTGGTGCCGACCCAGCTCGGCCGGCTGCTGGACGCCGGCGGTCCCGCCCTCGACGCCCTGCGCAGCTACCACGCGGTGCTGATCGGCGGGGCCGCGCTGGACGGGTCCCTGCGTGACCGGGCGCTGACCGCGGGGATCGGTGTGGTCACCACCTACGGGATGACCGAGACCGCGGGCGGGTGCATCTACGACGGGGTCGCGCTGGACGGCGTCCGGATCGGCATCGACCCGGACGGTCGGGTCCGCCTCGGTGGCGCCACCCTCGCCGACGGCTACCTCGGCCGGCCGGCGGACACCGCGGCCGCCTTCGCCGACGGCTGGTTCCGCACCGGCGACCTCGGCCGCTGGCACGACGGCCGGCTGCAGGTCCTCGGCCGCGCCGACGACGTCATCATCACCGGCGGCGAGAACGTCGCCCCGGCCGCGGTGGAACGGGTGCTGGCCGCGCAGCCCGGCGTCCGGGCCGCCTGCGTCGTCGGGCTGCCGGACGCCGGGTGGGGGCAGGTGGTCGGGGCCGCGATCCAGCTCGACCCGGGCGTGGACGCCGTCGACGAGGACGCCCTGCGGGCTGCGGTACGCGCCGAGCTGGGCCGCGCCGCCGTCCCCCGCGTGCTCGCGGTGCTCGACGACCTCCCCCTGCGCGGCATCGGCAAACCCGACCGCCCCGCCGTCACCGCGCTCCTCACCGGGCCCACCTGACCCATCCGCGCCGCCCGACCGGTCCAGCTCCGACCCCGACGAGCGCCGCTGTCGCCCCGGCGAGCCGGACGGGTGGTGTTCGTCGCCCGCCGCCGGGGAGCAGGCCGGTCGGCGGACGGGGTGGGGGCGATAGCGTGGACGGGTGGCCACGGTGGTGCAGTGGATCCAGGGTGCCCGTCCGCGCACCCTGCCGACGGCCGTCTCCCCGGTGCTGGTCGGGACCGGTGCGGCGGCCGGGGACGGGGTGGTGGCGCCCGGGGCGGCCGCGCTCGCCCTGCTGGTCGCGGTCGCCCTGGTGATCGGGGTGAACTTCGCCAACGACTACTCCGACGGCATCCGCGGCACCGACGACGACCGGGTCGGCCCGGTGCGGCTGGTGGGGTCGAAGGCGGCGGCACCGGCGGCGGTGCGCACCGCGGCGCTGCTGTCCTTCGGGGTCGCCGGGCTGGCCGGGCTGGCGCTGGTGGCGCTGAGCGGGCAGTGGTGGCTGCTGGTCGTCGGCGCGCTGTGCATCGCCGGGGCCTGGTTCTACACCGGCGGGAAGCGCCCCTACGGCTACGCCGGGCTCGGCGAGGTCGCGGTGTTCGTGTTCTTCGGGCCGGTGGCGGTGCTCGGCACGGTGCTCACCCAGAGCGGGTCGCCGGGGCCGCTCGCGGTGGTCGCCTCGATCGCGGTGGGCATGCTGACCTGCGCCGTGCTGGTGGCCAACAACCTGCGCGACATCCCGACGGACGCGGTCGTCGGCAAGCGGACGCTGGCCGTGCTGCTCGGCGAGACCGACACCCGCCGGCTGTACGTCGCACTCGTCGGGGCGCCGTTCCTGTTCAGCGCGGCGGCCGGGCTGCTGCGCAGCTGGCCGCTGCTGATCGCGCTGCTCGCGGTGCCGCTGGCCGTGCTGCCGGCGGCGGCGGTGCTGCGCGGGGCGGCGGGGCGAGCGCTGGTGACGGTGCTGGGGCAGACCGGGATGCTGCTGCTGGCCTGGTCAGTGCTGACCGCGGTCGGTCTGGTCTGGGGCCGCTTCGGCTGACCCGTCGGCGCTGACGACAGCCCCGTGGTCGACCCCGTGATCGATCCCGTGATCGATGTCGCCGCGCAGCCGGGAGCGCAGGGCCTCCCGCTCGGCCGCCCGCCGCTGCCTGGCTGCGCCCAGCGCCTCGTCCAGGCGCGCCCGCAGGCCGCGGAACAGCACCATGGACAGCGGCAGCGCGACGATCAGCGCGACCAGCGCGGCGATCAGCAGCGGGACGCCGAGCAGCGCCAGCGCGACGGCGATCACGGCCACCAGGGCGAGCCGGGCCAGCGCGTACAGCCCGACCACCACGCCGAGTCCCGGCCGGTCGGCGGTCGTGCCGGGTCGCGGAGAACTCATGCGCCGAGCATACGACCGGGCCGGGTTCCACGCGGACGCCGATCTGTCCGGTTCGTCCTTTAAAAGCCCTTTACCTCCGGACAACCGTTCGAGTACCCGGGGTCCGGGGTGTCACGATGGCCCGGATCATCCAGGGTCGCGACAAGCGGGTCGCGGCTCCAGGGTCGTGGAGGTGCTCGATGACAGTGACCATGCACGCCGGGAGTGGTGAGCGGCTGCTCACCCCGGGTGAGGTGGCCGCCCTGTTCCGCGTCGACCCGAAGACCGTGACGCGGTGGGCCTCGGCCGGCCGGATCGGCTCGATCCGCACGCCGGGTGGTCACCGCCGGTTCCGGGAGTCCGAGGTGAAGAACCTGCTGGCCGACCTGACCAGCGAAGCGACCACGTATCCGAGCCACGGGTGAGGGCGGCTCGCCGACACTTCACCCCGCTGTTGCGCCACCTCCGCTAACCTCGGTGTCGGAGGTGGTTCCGATGCTGTTCCTCATCGCGTTCGTCGGTGCCGCTATCGTCGCTCTGGTGCTGTGGAAGGCGATGAACACAGCTCAGCCCGACGGTGGCGCCCCGCCGGCCCGGCGTCAGTACACCGGCCCGACCCGCCCGCGGGTCAGTGGACCGGACGACGACGCCGACTTTCTCCGTCAGCTCGACGAGAAGGTCCGGAAGCGGGACGACCCCGCGACCTGATCGGCGGACCGAGCGACCGGCCCCTGCACGCGGGGTCCGGCACGGACATCGGCCCGGTCACGCTTCGGCGTGACCGGGCCGACCGCGTGCCCGGGTCGGTCAGGTCGTCGGGACGCCCACGAACGCATCGGCCACCGTGGCCGCCAGCTCCAGCAGGGCGAGCCGGGTGGTCGGCTCCAGCCGGTCCAGGTCGACCTCCGCGCCCTCCTCCAGGTGCGCGTCGAACGGGATGCGCACCACCGCCCGGCAGCGTGCGGAGAAGTGCGCGGCCACCCGGTCCAGGTCGACCCCGCCGGACGACCGGTGCACGCAGTTGATCACCGCGACCGCGTTGCGGACCAGGTCGCCGTGGCCGTGCGCGTCCAGCCAGTCCATGGTCGCCGAGGCGCTGCGGGCGCCGTCGATCGAGCCGGACGAGACGATGATCAGCTGGTCGGCCACGCCGAGCACGCCGTACATGGCCGAGTGCATCAGGCCGGTGCCGCAGTCGGTGAGCACGATGTTGTAGAAGTGCTCCAGCAGGGTGACCGTGCGGCGGTAGTCGTCCTCGCTGAACGCCTCGGAGACCGCCGGGTCCTGCTCGCTGGCCAGCACCTCCAGCCGGGACGGGCCCTGCGAGGTGTAGGCCCGCACGTCGGTGTAGCGGCGCACCCGCTGGGCGTCGCGCAGCAGGTGGCGCACGGTGGCGCTGGTCTCCAGCGGGATCTTCTGGCTGAGCGTGCCGCGGTCGGGGTTGGCGTCCACGGCCACCACCCGGTCGCCGCGCAGGGAGGCGAACGTCGAGCCCAGGGTGGCGGTGACGGTGGTCTTCCCGACCCCGCCCTTGAGGCTCAGCATGGCGATCTTGTAGCAGCCCAGCAGCGGCTGGTTGACCCGCACCGTCAGCTCGCGGCGGCGCACGTCGGCCGGGCTCTCCCCCGGGTTGACCAGCCGCCCGGACAGCACGTAGACCAGCCGGCGCCAGCCGGACTGCGGGGGCCGCTTGTTGGGCCGCAGCAGCCGGGCCGAGGACAGGTCGGTGCCGGGCGGCTCGGACTCGCTGCGCGCCTGCTGGGCCTCCTGCGCGGCCACCGCGCCGGGGTCGGTCCAGCGGGCGCCGCGCGGCGGGGTGCGCGGGACCGCGGCGGGCCCGTCGTCGCCGCCGCCGAACAGGGCGCCGGGCGGCCGGCTGATCCGGGGACCGCCGGACGCGGTGGGCACCTCGGGCAGCGGGTCGCGCACGGGACTGCCCCGCGGGGCCCGACTGGGGCGCGGCGCGTCGTCGCGGGGTCGCGGGCTGGGGACCGGTCGCGGTCCGGATCCGGTGGGCGGGGTGTCGGCGTCCGGATCGACCTCGGGCACCTCGTCGGCGGCCGGTCCGGCCGGGGGCACCGCCGGCCGGGCGGCCGGGCTCATCGGGGCGCGCGGGCTGCGCAGGTCGGCCTGGGCGTCCTTGAGGGCCTGGCCGGGACCGAACGGCTCGGCCGGGCGGGCGGCGAACGGATCGGTGCTGCCCTCGCCGTTCAGCTCCGGGTCGAGGTCGGGGTCGCGGTCCAGGTCGAGTTCGGCGTCGAGGTCGTCGTAGGGGCCCGGCCCCTCCTCGGGCGCCGACTCGACCGGCTCGATCGGGGCGATGTAGGGCCGCGGCGAACGGGCCGGTGGCGGGGCGCCCCAGCGCTCCCGCACGTACCGACCGACTGAGCCGTCCGGGTAGTCCCGGTCGCCCGCGTAGTCACGCTCCGCCATCAAATCGTCCCGCCGAACCCGTCGTAGCGACCGCTCAACCCGCACACCGGACAGACGGTAGTCGGCCAGCTCCTCCTGGTCGAGGTGCGCGCCGCAGCCCGACGCGCGGTCGGGACCGTCAACCCAGTCCAGCGTAGGAGTGCAGGCCCGCCACCACCATGTTGATGAAGAACAGGTTGAAGACGATCACGGCGAAGCCGGTGATGTTGATCCAGGCCGCGCGCCCGGTCCGCCAGCCCGCGGTCGCCCGGGCGTGCAGGTACGCCGCGTACACGACCCAGGCCACGAAGGCCACCGTCTCCTTGGGGTCCCAGCCCCAGAACCGGCCCCACGCCGCCTCGGCCCAGATCGCCCCGGTGATGATGGCGAAGGTGTAGAGCGGGAAGGCCAGGATGGTGGTGCGGTAGGCCAGCCGGTCGAGCACCTCCGCGGAGGGCAACCGGTCGGTCAGACCGGCCGGCCACCCCGCGCGGCGCAGCAGGTACAGCACGCTGGCCACGCCCGGCACCAGCAGCAGGCCCGACGAGATCCCGATCGTGCTGACGTGGATGATGAGCCAGTACGAGCGCAGCGCCGGCACCAGCGGTGCCGCCTCGGCGTAGAGCACGGTGCCGGCCAGGAACATCAGCACGACCACCGGCAGCAGCACGAACAGCCCCATCGGGCGGGTGACCGGGGCCCGGCGCAGCACCACCAGCCAGGCCACCACCGCGGCCACGCAGATCGCCGAGGTGAACTCGTACATGTTGCCCAGCGGCCACCGCTCGGCGGCCAGCCCCCGGGTGACGATCGAGGCCGCGTGCAGGCCGGCGCCGAGGACGGTCAGCGCCACGGCCATCCGGCCGAACCGGTCGGCGCGGTCGCGGCGGACCGGGGCGGGCGGCGGCCCGCCGGTGGCTCCGGGAGCGGCGTCGCCGCCGCCGGCCGCGACCATGGCCGGTTCGGCCGCGGTGTCGCGCCGCCGGGCGTACTCGACGCCGTGCAGCACCATCGCCAGGACGTACACCGCGACGGCGCCGATGAACAGGCGGTCGCTGTAGAGGGCGAGTTCGGCCGGCATCAGGTCTCCTCGTGGCTTCCGGACAGGTCCGCCCGCAGGCGGTCGAACTCCTCGCCGTACCCGGCGCGATCGGTGCGGGCCAGCCCGCCGACCTCCACGACGGTACGGGGCGGACCGCCCGCCGCGCCCGGGGTGAGCCGGGCCCAGAACCGGCGCCGCCGCACGGTCAGCGAGGCGCCGAGGCCGAGCAGCATGGTGATCGCGAACACCAGCACCCAGCCCTGCCCCGGGTCGTGGCTGACCTGCAGCGACACCCAGTCCTGCACACCGTCGAAGGAGACCGTGGTGCCGTCGTCGAGGGTCACCGACTCACCGGGCACCAGGTTGGCCCGGGCCACCCGGGCCAGCTCCCCGGACTCGACCTTCGACCGGTCCACCTGGAAGATCGACTGGCCGCGGCCGTCGTCCAGGCCGAGGTCGCCGCGCAGCACGTCCACGGCCACCTCCGGGGCGACCAGGTCGGGGTAGACCGACGTGACGACCTCGCCGCCGGAGCTGGTCGGGGCGAACAGCCCGGTGATCGCCAGCTGCTGGGTGCGGCGCACCTGGTCGTCGGTCACCCCGGGCGGCTCGAACTTCGTCGCCCCCTCCGACAGCAGGGTGCCCAGGTCGACCGGGCGCCACTGGATCTCGCCGGTGCGCTGCTGGCCGTCCGGGAAGGTCACGGTGAACCGCGGGGCGTAGCCGTGGCCGAGCAGGTACACCCGGGAGCCGTCCAGGCGCAGCGGGCTGTTGACGGCCAGCTCGTAGGGGCGCCAGCTGTCCGTGCGCCCGGCGGTCAGGTCGTCGGCGGTCTGGTAGCCGATGGCCGCGGTGTAGGCGGCGGGCTGGCCGTTCGGGTCGAACTCGGCGGTGAAGTCGTCGATCCGGACGCAGAACGGGTCCAGGTCGGTGCCGTCCACCCGCAGCCCGGCCCGGAACGAGTCGTAGCCCAGGATGCCGGTGTTGCAGAACTGCCCGCCGCCGGACACCACGATGACCTGGCCCTCGTAGCCGAACAGCTTGCCCGCCGCGAAGGCCACCAGCAGCCCGATCAGGCTGATGTGGAACACCAGGTTCCCGACCTCGCGCAGGTAGCCCTTCTCGGCGGAGAAGCTGCGACCCGGGCCGTCCGGGAGCTCGGTGACCCGCCAGCCGCGCAGCCGCCCGCGGACCAGCCCGGCCGCCTCGTCCAGGCCGACCGGCAGCTCGCCGGAGCCGTGGTGCGGCAGCCGGGCCAGGTTGCGCGGGACGGCCACCGGGGCGGCGCGGACGGAGCGGGCGTGCTCGACCGTGCGGGGCAGTACGCAACCCACCAGCGACACCATCAGCAGCAGGTACACCGCGGCGAACCAGGGCGCGGCGAAGACGTCGAAGAAGCCCAGGGAGTCCAGCACCGGGCCGAGCGCGGGGTGGTCGGTCAGGTACTCCTCGACCAGCCGCTGGTTCAGCGACCGCTGCGGCAGCAGCGCACCCGGCAGCGCGGCCAGGGCCAGCAGGAACAGCAGCACCAGGGCGGTGCGCATGGAGGTCAGCCCGCGCCAGGTGTTGCGCAGCGGGGCGAACCGGCGGTGCGGCGGCGGGTCGGTGTCGGTGGGGACGCGCGGCGGGGCCTCGGTGGACATGGTCAGAGCACCGGGGTGAAGCCGGCGATGGACACCTGCAGATCGGCCAGCAGCCCGCCCCACAGCCCGGTGACCAGCAGCAGCCCCACCGCGACCAGCAGCACGCCACCGCCGATCTGGATGCCCCTGGTGTGCCGGCGCAGCCAGCCCAGCGCGCGCACCGCGCGGGCGGCGCCCAGGGCGATGAGCACGAACGGCAGCCCGAGGCCGGCGCAGTAGGCCAGGGTCAGCACCACCCCGCGCAGCGAACCGCCGCCGGTGCCCGCGGCCACCGCGACCACCCCGGCCAGGGTCGGGCCGATGCACGGCACCCAGCCGAGCCCGAACACCGCGCCCAGCAGCGGCGCGCCCCACACCCCGGCCCGCGGGACCCAGTGCACCCGGCGCTCGTTCTGCAGCACCGGGATCAGGCCGACGAACGCCAGCCCCATCGCGATCATCACGACGCCACCGACCCGCTGCAGCACGGCCTCGTTGGCCACCAGCGCGTCGGACAGCCAGACCACGCCGACCAGGATCGTGCCGAAGACCACGGTGAACCCGGCGACGAACAGGACCGCGGCCCCGGCCACCCGCC
Source organism: Pseudonocardia sp. (assembly GCA_035645455.1). Taxonomy (GTDB): domain Bacteria; phylum Actinomycetota; class Actinomycetes; order Mycobacteriales; family Pseudonocardiaceae; genus Pseudonocardia. Next base: position 5,120 of record DASQMQ010000294.1, on the reverse strand, counting down.
ACTTCCCGGACCGGGCCCGCTCGGCCTCCGCGGCGGTGGCCGGCGGGGTGTCCGCGCCGACCAGCCCGGCCAGGTAGGCCAGGTAGCCGGGGACCAGCGGGACCACGCACGGGGACGCGAAGCTGACCGCCCCGGCCAGCACGGCCACCGCGGCCGCGACCAGCAGCGGGCCGGAGACCGCGAGGGTGGTCGAAGGGTCCATCCCGGACAGGGTATGCCCGGTCGCGGGTGCGCCGCGCGCCGGGTTCTACAAGATGTAGTGCATCACTCGGGCTCGGCCTGCAGCCGCTGCACCAGCGGGATCAGCTCCGAGGGCCGGATCTGCAGCAGGTCCACCGCGGCCACCCGGTGCTGCCGGTCGAGCACCAGCGTCGAGGGCACCGAGTTGCGCGGGTAGCCGCTCAGCGAGACCAGCGTGCGCCCGGCCGGGTCGTAGATCGAGTCGTAGCTGACGCCGCGGTCGCGCAGGAAGTCCGAGGCCGCCTGGCGGTCGTCGCGCAGGTCGATGCCGAGCACCGCCGCTCCGGTCTGCTCGCCGACGAACTGCAGGTCGGGCACCTCCTCGCGGCACGGCCCGCACCACGAACCCCACAGGTTGAGCACCACGACCCGGCCGGCGTAGTCGTCCAGGCCGACGGTCCCGCCCGGGCGCAGCAGGCTGTCCCCGGAGATCCCGGTGACGGTGCCGCGCGACTCCGGCGGGTCGTAGGTGATGAAGGTCTGCCCGCCCGGCGCGACGAACGTGAACTCGGTCCCGGTCGCCACCGCGTCCTGCCCCGTCCCGCACCCCGCCAGCACCAGCACCAGCGCCGCCACCACCACCCCCACCCGTCGAGAACGAAGCTGTCGTGATCGAAAGGCCCTGTTGATCACGACAACCTCGTTCTCGACGGGGGGAGCGGTCATGCGGCGGGCTCGGTGTACCGGACCTGGGTGAGGTCGCGGCCGGTGAAGACCAGCGAGGTCAGCGAGGCCAGGCCGCACTGGCGGGTGCGGGGGTCGTGCCAGAGCCGCTGGCCGGTGACGAACCGGCGCAGCGTCCAGATCGGCAGCTGGTGCGACACGCACAGCGCCTCCCGGCCCTCGGCCAGCTCCCGGGCCCGGTGCACCGCGCCCAGCATCCGGTTGGCGATCTCCCGGTACGGCTCGCCCCAGGACGGGGTGAACGGGTTGCGCAGCCACGGCCAGTGCCGGGGGTTGCGCAGGGCGCCGTCGCCGACCGCGACGGTCATCCCCTCGAACCGGTTGAGCGACTCCAGCAGGCCGTCGTCGGTGCGCACCTCCAGACCGTGCATCTCGGCCGTGGGCGCGGACGTCTCCCGCGCGCGCTGCAACGGCGAGCTCAGCAGCGCGGCCAGATCGGCCCCGGCCATCGCCTTCGCCACCCGCTCGGCCTGCTCGCGGCCGCGCTCGGAGAGCCGGAAGCCCGCCAGCCGCCCGTAGAGGATGCCCTCCGGGTTGTGCACCTCGCCGTGGCGCAGCAGGTGCACCACGGTGCGGGGCGCCGACGTCGACCCGGAGCTCACTGGGCGGCCTCGGCCGGGCTGGTCGCGGTGGCCGCCGCCCGGGCCGCGGCCGGCAGCGCGTCCGCGATGACCTCGAAGGTCTCGTCGGTCAGCGCCGCCGAGACGAACCACGCCTCGAACGCGCTCGGCGGCGGGTACACCCCGCGCTCCAGCAGCGCGTGGAAGAACGCCGGGAACCGCCAGGTCGCCGCGGCCTGGGCACCGGCGTAGTCGGTGACCTCGTCGGAGGTGAAGAACACCGACAGCATGGTGCCGGCGTACTGCACCCGGTGCGGCACGCTCTCCGCGGACAGCGCGTCGCGCAGCAGGTCGCCGAGGCGGGTGGCGTTGGCCTCCAGCGCGGCGTAGACGGCGTCGTCGGCGGCGCGCAGCGTGGCCAGGCCCGCGGCCACCGCGACCGGGTTCCCGGACAGCGTGCCGGCCTGGTAGACCGGCCCGGCCGGGGCCAGGTGGGCCATGTACCGGGCGGGCCCGCCGAACGCGGCCGCCGGCAGCCCGCCCGACATCACCTTGCCGAACGTGTAGAGGTCGCCGGCCACGCCGTCCAGCCCGTACCAGCCGGCCGGCGACACCCGGAACCCGGTCATCACCTCGTCCACCACCAGCAGGGCGCCGTGCTCGTGGCAGATGTCGCGCAGACCGGCGTTGAACCCGGGCAGCGGGGGGATCGCGCCCATGTTCCCGGGCGCCGCCTCGGTGATCAGGCAGGCGATCTCGGCGCCGCGCTCGGCGAAGACCGCGCGCACGGCGGCCAGGTCGTTGTAGGGCAGCACGACGGTGTCCGCGGCCTGGGCCCCGGTGACCCCGGGGCTGGTCGGCAGCCCGAGCGTGGCCACGCCCGACCCGGCCTGGGCCAGCAGCGCGTCCACGTGGCCGTGGTAGCAGCCGGCGAACTTGACCACGACCTTGCGGCCGGTGATCCCGCGGGCCAGCCGGATGGCGCTCATGGTGGCCTCGGTGCCGGAGTTGACCAGCCGCACCTGCTCCACCGGGGCGACCCGGCCGATGATCTCCTCGGCCAGCTCGATCTCGGCCGCGGTGGGGGCGCCGAAGGACAGCCCGCTGCCGGCCGCCGTGCGCACCGCCTCGACCACGGCCGGGTGGGCGTGCCCGAGGATCATCGGGCCCCACGAGCTGATCAGGTCGACGTAGCGGTTGCCGTCGGCGTCGGTGAGCCACGGCCCGGTCGCCGACGCCATGAACCGCGGCGTGCCGCCGACCGAGGTGAACGCCCGGACCGGCGAGTTCACCCCGCCCGGGATCACCGCACAGGCCCGGTCGAACAGGGCGGCGGAGGTGTCGGTCGCGGTCGGGAACGGCGTGCGGCTACCCACCCCGCCAGTCTTGCAGCCGACCGGCCGCGCGGCCCGCGGGGTGGAGCCGGGGTGGCCGAACAGACACCCCGGCCGCCGCCCCGGTCAGCGCTTCGGGTTGGCGAAGAACCGATTCGAGTCGCGCAGGAACAGGATCACCGTGCCGCCGATCGACGCGATCAGCAGCAGCCCGACCAGGGCGAGGCTGCCGCTGTCGGCCGCACCGCCGGTGACCAGACCGGCCAGCAGCAGCATGGCGAAGCCCGCGGTGAGCAGCGCGACCACGATCCGGGCCCAGTTCTTCCCGGTGAAGGCGAGCACCGCGAACACGATGTAGACCACGGAGAGGCCGGCGAAGACGCCGCCCATCACCCGCACGATCGACTCCAGCTGATCCGGGGCGATCCCGGCCTCGGCCAGCTGACCGTTCGGGTCGACCGTGGGCAGCACCGCGTCGATGTCCAGCGGGACGGCCAGCAGCAGCAGGCCGAGCAGCAGGAACGGCAGCGCGCTGAGGCACAGCAGCACCAGCGACAGCACCATCAGCCCGGGCCGGGACGCCCGCGGCACGTTCTCGTCGCCGAGCCCGGCCGGGTACGGCGACCCGTACGGGTTGTACTCGAACTGGCCGGGCTGCTGGGCGTAGGGCGGCGGGGCGCCGTACGGCGGCGGCTGCCCGGTGCTGCCGTAGGTGCCCGGCGGGTTGGGTTGGTAGGGCTGACCGCCCTGCGAACCGGTAGGGCCCTCGCCCTGCCCTGGAGTGCTCACGTGCGCCACGCTACCGGCCGATCCCCTCGTTCAGAACGCGTCAACGCCGGTTGTGGATGTCCTCCGACATCCGCACCACCGCGTAGTAGAACTCCAGCGTCACCCGCATGAAGGCGAGTGTGAACAGCGCCACGATCGCGCCGACGACGAGCGTGATCAGGCCGATCACGGCGCCCAGCTGGAACGCCGCGATGACGTACCCGATGTAGCCCAGCGCGACCAGCACCGTGCCCACGATGTAGAGCACCCGGATGAGGCCCGGCGTGGCGAAGGTCGAGAAGGAGTAGTCGAACAGCGCGGCGAAGAAGCTCTTCCCCTCGGTCTGCATCTGGCCGGGCCCACCGGGCCCACCGGGACCGCCGGGGTAACCCGCGGGCGGACCACCGGGCGAGCCGGGGGGCGGCCCACCCTGCCAGCCGGGCGGCGGCTGGCCGTACCCGCTGCCGTACGGGGGCGGCCCACTGGGGCCACTGCCGTACGGCGGCTGCGAGCGGTCACCAGGTGCACCGGGGTCATAGGACATGCGAGGACCTCCACAGATCAACGGTGCGCGATGCTATACGTCACCCGGGCCGGAAGGCCGCCCGGATGCCTCTCGACGGGTTGCGAACGCGTCACGAAGCGGTGTGTCAGAGCGAGCGGGCGAGTTCTGTCGCCCAGTACGTCAACACGATGTCCGCGCCGGCCCGGCGGATACCGGTCACGGTCTCGCGGATCGTGCGGTCGCGGTCCAGCCACCCGTTCGCCGCGGCCGCCTCGACCATCGCGTACTCACCGGAGACCTGGTAGGCGGCGACCGGGACGTCGGAGACCTCGGCGACCGCGCGCAGCACGTCCAGGTAGGCCATGGCCGGCTTGACCATCACCAGGTCCGCGCCCTCGTCGAGGTCCAGCGCCAGCTCGCGCAGCGCCTCCCGGAGGTTGGCGCCGTCCTGCTGGTAGGTCTTGCGGTCCCCGCGCAGCTGCGACTCCACGGCCTCCCGGAACGGGCCGTAGAACGCCGAGCTGTACTTGGCGGTGTAGGCGAGGATGCCGACGTCGGTGCGCCCGGCCGCGTCCAGCGCCTGCCGGATCACCCCGACCTGGCCGTCCATCATCCCGCTCGGGCCGAGCAGGTGCGCCCCGGCCTCGGCCTGGGCCAGCGCCATCTCGGCGTAGACGGCCAGCGTGGCGTCGTTGTCGACGCGGCCCCGGTCGTCGAGCACGCCGCAGTGCCCGTGGTCGGTGAACTCGTCGAGGCAGGTATCGGCCATCAGCACCGTGGCGTCGCCGAGCTCGGCGCGCAGGTCGCGCAGCGCGGCGTTGAGCACGCCGTCCGGGTCGACCCCGGCGCTGCCGGTGGCGTCGCGGCGCTCGGGCACCCCGAACACCATCAGCCCGCCGACCCCGGCCGCGACCGCCTCGGCCGCGGCCTTGCGCAGCGACTCGCGGCTGTGCTGGACGACCCCGGGCATGGACGCGATCGGCACCGGCTCGGTCGCGCCCTCCTTGACGAACAGCGGCAGCACCAGGT
>DASQMQ010000293.1:0-8032 GCA_035645455.1 Pseudonocardia sp. | reverse complement strand
CCTCGGGTGTTCCGGCGCGAGCGCGGCCCTGGGGGTCGTGCTCGGGTGCGCGGCGAGGCGGCGCAACGGCGACTCCGAGGTGCTCCACTGCCGCAGGTGGGGGGTCCGGGGCGCCGGCCGGCTCAGCGAGCTCCCGCAGCGCGGCCGGTAGGTCTGCGCGGGTCCGTCGGCGGTGCGGCCGCGCTCGAGCAGGTTGCGCGCGGGTGCGTGGCGGTTCAGGAGGCCGGTGCGCGGTCGCGCAGTTGCCGGTGCAGCATCCAGACGAACGCCAGCGCGATCGCGACGCCGGGCACGTCGCGCAGCGGGCTCACCGCGACGAGCTGGTCGAGCAGGGCGACCACCTCCGCGGGCGAGTGGCCGGGCGTGCCGAGCTGCTGCTGCAGCGGGATGGCGAGCGCGACGGTGACCACGCCGATGCCGACCTGCAGGGCGAAGGTCGCCAGCACCAGCCAGCGGGGGACCGCCGGGGGGCGCCGGAACAGCAGCAGGCCGTTGAGGACGGTCGCCACCAGGAGGGGCACGGGTAGCCACGGGATGAGGCGTCGGCCGAACGCCGTGTGGTAGTCGGCGAACCCGTCGAACGCGGCCAGGTCGTACCAGGAGGGGTAGACCACGTTGCCCTCGAACAGGCCGATGCCGGTCAGCGCGAAGGTGAGCGTCGCGGTCGCGGTGAACAGCGCCCGGGCCTGGCGTGCGTGGCGGTCGTGGCGGGGCGGGACGATGGAGCGGGTGGTGGTCATGGCTGGAGACTACTAACTTCAATTTAGCGAGCACAACCGAAATGGAGGACGGGCCCGGTGTCCCCACGCAAGTACGACAGCCGGCTGCGCGACGAGTCGGCGCGGACGACCCGGACCCAGGTGGTCGCCGCGGCGCGCGAGCTCTTCCTGGCCGAGGGGTACGCGGGCACCACGGTCCGGAAGATCGCTGCCGCGGCCGGGGTGTCGGAGCAGACCGTCTACACCCGGATCGGCAACAAGGCCGCGATCCTCAAGGCGGTCTACGACGTGATGCTCGCCGGTGACGACGAGCCGGTCCCGATGGCGGACCGGCCGGAGTTCCGCCGGATGCGGGACGCCCCCGACGCCCGCTCGCTGCTGTCGTCCTACGCGGAGGTCGCGACGCGGATGGACGCGCGGCTGCGGCCGGTGCTCGAACTCGTCTACGGCGCCCGGGCGGTCGAGCCCGATCTCGACCTGCTGGCGAGCACCATGGCCGCCGAGCGCCGGACCGGCACGCTGATGTTCGCCCGGAACTTCGTCGCCCGCGGATTCGCCCGGCCCGGGCTCGGGGTCGACGACGTGGTGGACATCGTCTGGGTGCTCAACTCGCCGGAGGTCTACCTGCTCCAGGTGCGGGACAACCGCCTCGGCGACGCGGAGTTCCAGCGCTGGCTCGCCGCGACCCTGCAGACCTGCCTGGTGGCGCCGGCGGGACCGCGGTCGTGACGGGCGCACCGGCCGAGGCCGGACCCGTCACCCGGCTGCCGAACTCGCCCGGTTCCGCAGGACCGTGGCGGCGAAGACGCCGGCTGCGGCGGCCGTGGCGGCGAGGAGCAGGAGCCCGACCGCGTAGCTGCCCAGCGCGCTGTACACCACGCCCATGACCAGCGGCGGGAAGAACCCGCCGAGCCCGCCCGCGGCCCCGACGACGCCGGTGACCGCGCCCACCCGTTCGGCCGGGACCGTGCGGGCGACCAGCGCGAACACCGCCCCGGTCCCGGTGCCGAGGGCGGCGGCCATGCCGAGGAACGCGGCCGTGGCCACCGGGATCAGCGGGAGCCCGAGCGCGGCCACCACGGCGAAGACCGTGACCACGCCGAACGCCGTCACCACGATGGGGACCGGGTGGAAGCGGTCGCTGAGCCAGCCGCCGACGGGGCGCATCGCGACGGCCAGGACGACGAAACCGGCGGTGCGCAGAGCGGCGTCGGCGCGGTCGAGGTCGTACGCGGTGACCAGGTAGGTCGGCAGGTAGACGCTGAACGCGACGAACCCGCCGAACGCGACGGCGTAGAGGAACGACAGCTGCCACGTCGCCGCCATCCGCAGCGTGGTCGCGAGCCGGCCGAGCAGGGACCCGGCGGCGACCGGCCGGCCGGGTCGGTCGCGCAGCAGCAGGTACGCGGCGGCGGCGTAGAGCACCAGGGCCACCGCGACCAGGTCGAACGGGAAGCTCGGCCCGACGGTGGCGCTCAGCTGGACGGTGCTGAACGCCGAGATCGCGGTGCCGCCCATGCCGGCGCCGAAGATGCCCAGCGCCAGCCCCCGCCGGGCCGGCGGGTACCAGGCGTTGACGAACGGGACGCCGATCGCGAACGTGGTCCCGCCCAGCCCGAGGAAGAACCCGCCGATCAGGTAGCCGGCCAGCGAGTCCGCGAGGTGGCCCAGGAAGAGCACCGGCACGACGGTGAGCAGGGCGACGGCGGGGAACATGCGGCGCGCGCCGAGCCGGTCGGTGAGCGCGCCGACCGGGATGCGCCCCAGTGATCCGACGACGACCGGCACCGCGACCACCAGCGCCTGCTGGAACGCGGTGAGGCCCAGCTGCTCGCGCAGCGTCGCGCCCAGCGGGGACAGCAGCGCCCACGCCCAGAACGTGACCGCGAAGCCGGCGGTGGCGACGGCCAGCATCACGGCCGGCCGTTCGACCGGGCCGGGCGCGGCGCCCGGTCCCGCCCCGGCGGGGTCCAGGTCCCCCCGGCGATCAGCTGCGGTCATGGCCGTGGCCTCCGTCCTCGTCGTCGAACGCGCGGTGCCGCCCGGCACGTGCGTCGAGCCTGCTCCAGGTACGACGGTGCTGCTCCGGGAACGCGGCCGGACAGGGCCAATGGACCCATTCGGTGGGACCTTGGTCGTGTCCCGCGATCCGACGATTGATCGCCGGAGGGACCGCTGACACCGTGGAGGCCCGCCGATCGGAAGGGTTGCCCGATGACCGAGACCGGTACGACACCAGCCGCGGCGGGCGGTACCGACGGGCCCGCAGCGGACGCGCTGCTGCGGACCGGGCGGTTCTTCACCCGCCGCGACACGTCCGCCGACCTGCGTGCGGTGTACCGGGAGGGCGGTCGGCAGGGCGACGTCTTCTACCGGGACCGGTGGAGCCACGACAAGGTGGTGCGCTCGACGCACGGGGTGAACTGCACCGGGTCGTGCTCGTGGAAGGTCTACGTCAAGGACGGGATCATCACCTGGGAGACCCAGCAGACCGACTACCCCTCGGTCGGTCCGGACTCCCCGGAGTACGAGCCGCGCGGCTGCCCCCGCGGCGCGGCGTTCTCCTGGTACACCTACTCGCCCACCCGGGTCCGCTACCCCTACGCCCGCGGGGTCCTGGTGGAGATGTACCGGGAGGCGAAGGCCCGCCTCGGTGATCCGGTGGCGGCCTGGGCCGAGGTCACCACCGATCCGGACAAGCGCCGCCGCTACCAGTCCGCCCGCGGCAAGGGCGGGCACGTGCGGGTGGGCTGGGACGAGGCGGTGGAGATCGTCGCCGCGGCGCACGTGCACACGATCAAGGCCTACGGGCCCGACCGGATCGCCGGGTTCTCCCCGATCCCGGCCATGTCGATGGTCAGCCACGCGGCCGGGTCGCGGTTCATCGAGCTCGTCGGCGGCGCGATGACCTCGTTCTACGACTGGTACGCCGACCTGCCGGTGGCCTCGCCGCAGGTGTTCGGCGACCAGACCGACGTGCCCGAGTCCGGCGACTGGTGGAACGCCACCTACCTGCTGATGTGGGGCTCCAACGTGCCGGTGACCCGTACCCCGGACGCGCACTGGATGGCCGAGGCCCGCTACAAGGGCCAGAAGGTCGTGGTGGTGTCGCCGGACTACGCCGACAACACCAAGTTCGCCGACACCTGGCTGCCCGCCCAGCCCGGCACCGACGGGGCGATGGCGATGGCCATGGGCCACGTCGTGCTCAAGGAGTTCTTCGTCGACCGCCGGGTGCCGTTCTTCGTCGACTACGTGCAGCGCTTCACCGACCTGCCGTTCCTGGTCGCGCTGGAGGAGCAGGACGGGGCGCACGTGCCCGGCAAGTTCCTCACCGCCGCCGATCTCGGCGATGAGGGGGAAGGAGCGGCGTGGAAGACCGTGCTGCTCGACGGGCGCACCGGGGAGCCGGTGGTGCCCAACGGCTCGCTCGGGTTCCGCTACACCGGGTCGGGTGCCGGCCGCTGGAACCTGGACCTGGGGGAGGTGGCTCCGCAGCTGACGCTGCTGGGCGGGGAGGCGGCCGAGGTGCTGCTGCCCCGCTTCGACGCCCTCGACGGGACCGGCGGCGTGCTGCGCCGCGGGGTGCCGGTGCGCACCGTCGGGGGGCGGCTGGTCACCACCGTGTTCGACCTGATGCTCGCCCAGTACGGGGTGCACCGCCCCGGGCTGCCCGGCGTCTGGCCGTCGGGGTACGACGACCCGGCCGAGCCCTACACCCCGGCCTGGCAGGAGGGGATCACCTCGGTGCCCGCCGGGCAGGTCGTCCGGATCGCCCGGGAGATGGCCGCCAACTCCGAGGAGTCCGGCGGCCGGACCATGATCATCATGGGCGCGGGGATCTGCCAGTGGTTCCACGGCGACGCCACCTACCGCGCGGTGCTCGCGCTGCTGGTGCTCACCGGGTCGATGGGCCGCAACGGCGGCGGCTGGGCGCACTACGTGGGCCAGGAGAAGTGCCGCCCGGTCACCGGCTGGGCGACCATGGCGATGGCCACCGACTGGCAGCGCCCGCCGCGGCAGATGATCGGCACGGCGTTCTGGTACACCCACACCGACCAGTGGCGCTACGACGGCTACCGGGCCGACGCGCTCACCTCGCCGCTGGCCCGCGGCCACCTCGCCGGCATGCACACCATGGACTCCATCGCGCTGTCCGCGCGGCTGGGCTGGATGCCGTCCTACCCGCAGTTCGACCGCAACCCCCTCGACGTCGCCGACGAGGCCGCGGCCGCGGGCCAGGACGTCGCGGCGCACGTCGCCGAACAGCTCCGCGACGGGACGCTCCGGTTCGCGATCGAGGACCCGGACGCGCCGCAGAACTGGCCGCGCTGCCTCACGCTCTGGTGGGCCAACCTGCTCGGTTCCTCGGCCAAGGGCGACGAGTACTTCCTCAAGCACCTGCTCGGCACGCACCACAACCTGATGGCCGACCAGGCCCCGCCCGACCGCAGGCCCCGCGACGTCACCTGGCGCGATGACGATCCACCCGAGGGCAAGCTCGACCTGCTGCTGTCGCTGGACTTCCGGATGACCAGCTCCACGCTGCTGTCCGACGTCGTGCTGCCGGCCGCCACCTGGTACGAGAAGCACGACCTGAACACCACCGACATGCACCCGTTCGTGCACGCCTTCACCCCGGCGATCGATCCGCCGTTCGAGTCCCGCACCGACTTCGACGCCTTCCACGCCATCGGGCGCCGGTTCAGCGAGCTGGCCCGCACCCACCTCGGCGTCCGCCGCGACGTCGTCGCCGTGCCGCTGCAGCACGACACCCCCGGCGAGACCGCGCAGCCCGGCGGCCGGGTGCTGGACTGGCGCGCCGGTGCGGTCGAGGCGGTGCCCGGCCGCACGATGCCGAACTTCGTGGCCGTCGAGCGCGACTACCCGGCCGTCGCGGAGAAGATGGCCAGCATCGGGCCACTGGTCGACCGGCTCGGCATGACGACCAAGGCGGTCACCTACCACCCCGACGAGGAGATCGCCCACCTGTCGGCGAAGAACGGGGTGATGCTCGGCGGCGCCGGTGACGGGCGCCCGGCCATCGACACCGACGCCAAGATGGCCGAGGCCATCCTCGCGCTGTCCGCGACCACCAACGGCCGGCTGGCCGTGCAGGGCTTCCGGGAGCTGGAGCGCCGCACCGGGACCCCGCTGGTCGACCTGGCCGAGGGCAGCGAGGAACGCCGGATCACCTTCGCCGACACCCAGGCCCGCCCGGTCCCGGTGATCACCAGCCCGGAGTGGTCGGGGAGCGAGACCGGCGGGCGCCGCTACGCCCCGTTCACCGTCAACGTCGAGCGGCTCAAACCGTGGCACACCCTCACCGGGCGGATGCACTTCCTGCTCGACCACGACTGGATGCACGAGATGGGCGAGACCCTGCCGATCTACCGGGCGCCGCTGGACATGGACCGGCTGTTCGGCGCCGGCACCCCCGGTGACCGCGGCGCGGACGGGGCCTCGGTGACCGTGCGCTACCTGACCCCGCACTCCAAGTGGTCCATCCACTCGGAGTACCAGGACAACCTGCTGATGCTGTCGCTGTCGCGGGGCGGCCCGACGGTGTGGATGAGCGAGGCCGACGCGGCCGCGATCGCGGTGCGGGACAACGACTGGGTGGAGGCGGTGAACCGCAACGGCGTGCTGGTGGCCCGGGCGATCGTCACCCACCGGATGCCGACCGGGACGGTGTTCGTCTACCACGCCCAGGAGCGGGTGGTGAACGTGCCGAAGTCGGAGGCGACCGGCCGGCGCGGGGGCATCCACAACTCGCTGACCCGGATCCTGGTCAAACCCACCCACCTGATCGGCGGCTACGCCCAGCTGTCGTTCGCGTTCAACTACCTCGGCCCGACCGGCAACCAGCGCGACGAGGTCACCGTGGTCCGGCGGCGGAACTCGCAGGAGGTGCAGTACTGATGCGCGTGATGGCCCAGATGGGCATGGTGATGAACCTCGACAAGTGCATCGGCTGCCACACCTGCTCGGTCACCTGCAAGCAGGCCTGGACCAACCGCAGCGGCGTCGAGTACGTGTGGTTCAACAACGTCGAGACCCGCCCCGGACAGGGCTACCCGCGCCGCTACCAGGACCAGGAGCGGTGGCAGGGCGGCTGGGTGCGCAATCGCCGCGGCCGGCTCACGTTGAAGGCGGGCGGCCGGTGGCGGAAGCTGATGACGATCTTCGCCAACCCGGTGCTGCCGAACATCCGCGACTACTACGAGCCGTGGACCTACGACTACGAGATGCTCACCGACGCCCCGCTCGGTGACGACTTCCCGGTCGCCCGGCCCAAGTCGCTGATCTCCGGCGAGCCGATGGCGATCGAGTGGAGCGCGAACTGGGACGACGACCTCGGCGGCGCGCCGGAGCACGCTCCCCGTGATCCCATCGTGGAGCGGCTGCGCCGCGAGTCCGAGGACGCGGTCAAGCTGGACTACGAGCAGGCGTTCATGTTCTTCCTGCCGCGGATCTGCGAGCACTGCCTGAACCCGTCGTGCGTCGCGTCCTGCCCGTCCGGGGCGATGTACAAGCGGGTCGAGGACGGGATCGTGCTGGTCGACCAGGACCAGTGCCGGGGCTGGCGGATGTGCGTCACCGGCTGCCCGTACAAGAAGGTGTACTTCAACCACCGCACCGGCAAGGCCGAGAAGTGCACGTTCTGCTACCCGCGGGTCGAGGTCGGCCTGCCGACGGTGTGCAGCGAGACCTGCGTCGGGCGGCTGCGCTACATCGGCTTGTTCCTCTACGACGCCGACCGGGTCACCGCGGCGGCGTCGGTGCCCGACGAGCACGACCTCTACGAAGCCCAGCTCGACCTGCTGCTCGACCCGCACGACCCGGCGGTGATCGCCCAGGCCCGGGCGGACGGCATCGCCGAGGACTGGCTCGCCGCCGCCCGGCGTTCGCCGGTCTACAAGCTGGCCAAGGAGTACCGGGTGGCGCTGCCGCTGCACCCGGAGTTCCGGACCATGCCGATGGTCTGGTACATCCCCCCGCTCTCCCCGGTGGTCGACCGGCTCACCGGGACCGGCCACGACGGCGAGGAGGCCGGCAACCTGTTCGGCGCCATCGACGCGCTGCGCATCCCGATCGCCTACCTGGCCGAGCTGTTCACCGCGGGCGATCCCGAACCGGTGCGCGGCGTGCTGCAGAAACTGGCCGCCATGCGGTCCTACATGCGCGACGTGTCGCTGGACCGGCCGCGGGACGAGTCGATCGCGGGTGCGGTCGGGATGACCGGCGGGGAGATCGTCGAGATGTACCGGCTGCTGGCGATCGCCAAGTACGAGGAGCGCTACGTCATCCCC
>DASQMQ010000292.1:0-2305 GCA_035645455.1 Pseudonocardia sp. | reverse complement strand
AGACCGCGGACGCGGGCCAGTGCCTCTCGGGCGATCCCGCCGCCGTCCCCGGCCGCGAAGCCCTGGACGCCGAGGCCCGCCGCTCGGGCGAGATCGACCGCGCGCGCCACGTAGGGCGCCTGCGTGACCACGACCGCCGTGCGCACCCCGAAGACCTCGACCGCCCGGCGCATCGTCTGCCAGGTGCTGAAACCCGCGTAGTCGGTGAAGACGTCCTCGGGGGCGACGCCGGAGGCGAGGGCCGCGTCCCGCATCGCGCCGGGCTCGTCGTAGTCGACCCGACCGTTGTCGCCCGACATCAGGATCTTCTCCACGACCCCGGCGTGGTAGAGCGCGACGGCCGCGTCCACCCGCTCCTCGACGACCCCGCCCAGCGAACCGTCGGAGCGGACCAGCGATCCCGGCACGATCGCCACCTGCGCGGGGCGCACGCCCGACACCTCGTCGGTCACCAGGGCGTCGGTCCTCGAGACGACGAGCAGGTTCGCCACCACCACGAGGACCAGCCCGAGCACCATGAGCACCGCGACAACCAGAGCCACTGCGCGCGTCACCCGCCGGCCGCTCCTCACGACACCTCGGCGGCCCGGTCGCCCGGTTCGTCGGTCACGTCCCCGAGGCTATCGAGAGGGCGGGGCGTACGACGGCGTCCGGGCGGGTTTCCGCCTGGGGGTCTGCTGAGAATCGCCGCTGTCGACGGGGTGGTCGAGCTGGAGCCAGGCGGTCAGCCGCTCGGCCTCCTCGTCGACGGCGCGCCGGTGCGCCGGGTCCAGGTCCTCGAACGGCTCCCAGCGCACCCCGCCGTCGACGGTCCAGGTGCCGACGACCCGGCCGTCGACCAGGACCGTGCGCACCGACTGCGGCATCCGGGTGTGGAAGACCTTGGCGCGGTGCTCGTCGGGGAGGACCTGGGCGCGCTTCGCGTGCCCGAGCAGCACGGCGTCCCACTGGCCCAGGAACCGCACCGGGGCCGGGGTGGCCGGGTCGGGCAGCAGGCCGTCGGGCACGTCGAGCAGCTCGCCGCCGGCCTCGTCGGTGAACCGGCGCAGCTCCAGCCGGCCCAGCACCCCCCGGGCCAGCGTGATCGACCAGCCGGTGAACGACGCGACGTCCTTGACCGACGCGGGCCCGAAGGCCGCCAGGTAGCGGCGGGCCAGCAGCTCGCGGGCGGCGTCGCGGTCCGGGGGCGGGTCCGGGGACAGCTCGGGCCCGGCCAGCGCGTAGACGTGCGCCCGCGGCTTCTCCCAGGTGCCGGCCTCCGGGGCGCGGATCAGGTCGACCCAGAGCTGCACCCCGGCCCACGCCTCGCGGGGCAGGCCGTCGTCGGCCATCCGCTGCTGGATCTCGGCCTGCTTGAGCGGCCCGCCGGCCAGGTACCCGCGCACCGCGTCAGCGATCCGGTCCATGTCCAGGTCGGCCGCCGGCTTCCAGGCGCGCAGCCACCACTGCCGGCGGACGTCCCGGACGGCCTCGGTGAGCGGCGGGTAGTCCGCCGCGGACACCATGTGGATGGTGCAGCGCATCACCCAGCCCTGGATCACGGCGCCGCTGCGCAGGGCGTCGGTGAGCTGGGGGCGGCGGAAGTCGCGCAGCCGCGACCACAGCCCGACGTAGCCCGAGGGCGCGTACTGGGTCTGCAGCCCGGCCACCCGCTCGGTCGCGCCGGCCGGGTCCAGCGCCACCCGGTCCAGCAGCAGCTGTCGCCCCAGCACGGCCCGGTTCACCTCGGCGGTCGTCAGCATCGGCCCCGTCACCCCCGCAGTCTCCCCACCCCCACCGACGGTCGTGCGTGGACAACGGTGTTCCGGCACCGCTTTCCCCGCACGACCCCCGGGCGTGACAATCGTCAGACCGAAGCGCTGACATGGTCCACTGCCCGGGGCGGCGGCGCTGCGCCACCGTTCACGGCATGACCGAGGTACTCGACGTCCGCGGAGTGTCCCACCGCTACGGGCCGCTGGCCGCGCTGGACGGCGTCGACCTGGGGGTGCGCGCCGGGGAGTGCGTGGCGTTGCTGGGACCCAACGGCGCGGGCAAGTCCACGCTGGTCGGGCTGGCCAACGGCCTGCTGGCGGTGCAGCGGGGGCAGGTGCGGGTGTGCGGGGCAGACCCGCGGATCGCCGCCACCCGCCGCCACCTCGGCGTGATGCAGCAGTCGATGGGCTTCCCGCGCACGCTGACCGTCGCCGAACTGGTCCGCGGGGCCGCCGCCCGGGCCGGGCGCCCCACGGCCGCGGCCGGGCCGGCGATGGCCGAGGCGGGCGTCACCGACCTGGCCCGGCGCCGGGCCGGCAAGCTCTCCGGC
>DASQMQ010000291.1:0-3045 GCA_035645455.1 Pseudonocardia sp. | reverse complement strand
GGGCACCTGCGGCACGCCCGCGAGTACCGGGCCGCGGCCGCGGGGTTCGCCGCGGGCACCGCGGGCGGCCTCGCCGGCTGGCTGAAGCACTGCTGCGCGCAGTGGGAGGCCGGGGGCAAGGAGGGCATGGCGATCGCGTCGGCCCGGCAGTAGCCGCACAGCGGGAGCCGCGCAACGAGACGGGCGGCGCACCCCTCCCGGGGTACACCGCCCGTCGCGCGTCAACTCCGGGTTCCAGGCGTGCACTACGTGTCGTGGAGTGGCCTCGGCGTCCGGCGTCCCGAAACGCAGGCCCACGACGACATGCCTCCCGCGGCGTGCTGTGCGTGGAGTGCCCGGCGTTCACGCACGGAGCCCCGGTCGGGGAGGAGGGTGCTTCTCTGCCGCACCGACCTTGGCCTCCCGGAAGTCCGCGCCCCCTTTGTAGCCCGTGACCGCCGCCACAGCAAGGGGTGGAGCCTGGTGCACCGGTTCAGGCACGCAGGGTGGTGATCACCGCGCAGTGGTCCGGTCGCGGCCGAGCCAGCGGTGGCCGAACCACCCCGCCGCGACCAGGCCCGCGATCCCCAGACCGGTCGCCGCGGTGATCCGGTGGGGTCTGCCGAACCGGGTACCGACAGCGACCGGGTGCGCGAAGGTGAGCACCGGCCAGCCCCTCCGCACGGCCTCCCTGCGCAGGGCCCGGTCCGGGTTCACCACCGTCGGGTGACCCACCGACTCCAGCAGCGGCAGGTCGGTGATCGAGTCGGAGTACGCGCGGCAGTCGGCGAGCCGGTAGCCCCGCTCGTCGGCGATCCGGCGGGCCGCCTCGGCCTTCGCCTCGCCGTAGCAGTAGTAGTCGATGACGCCGGTGTAGCGACCCCCGGCGACGGCCATCCTGGTCGCCACGGCGCTGTCCGCACCCACCATCGCCGCGATCGGTTCGACGACCTCCGCCCCGGACGCCGACAGCACCACGACCTCGTCACCCTCGGCGCGGTGCTCCTCGATCAGCGTCGTGGCCTCCGCGTAGACCAGTGGCTGGACGATCTCGTACAGGGTCTCGGCGACGACCGAACGCACCTGCGCGACGTCCCAGCCGGCGCACAGCGCGGTGATCCGGCGGCGCAGCAGATCCATCGTGGTCGCGTCGGCGCCGGACAGCAGCAGGAGCAACTGTGCGTATCCGCTGCGCAGGGCGGCCCGCCGGCTGATCAGCCCGTGGCGGCGGAACGGGCGGCTGAAGGCGAGCGCGCTGGACCCGGCGATGATCGTCTTGTCCAGGTCGAAGAAGGCCGCCGCGCGGAAGGCCGACGGGCGGTGCGGGTCGAGCGGGAGCACACTGGACACACTTCGCGAGCCTGCCAGACCGGTGACCTCGGCGGAGCGGGCCCTCACCCGGCCGCTACGGAGCGCAGAACCTGCGTCACGGGGCGGGCGTTACGGCCAGGTTGGGGCTACAGTTGTGCTGTCCGGATGCGTCCGGGCGAGGTTCAGCTCGACCCCCCGGAGCTGAACCGACGACGGCCCCCGCCAATCCCCCCTGGCGGGGGCCGTCCCATGTGCACGCCCCGGAGCGGCCCGTTCGGCCCAGAGTTCGCGACTCTGAGTGACGGAATGGTCGTCGGCCCACCGGCCCAGTCCGGTGCCGACGTCTCCCTCGTCCGATCTCACCCGGTCGCCGGCACTGGGCGTGGACGCGCTGCTCCTCCCGAGGATCGGTTGTGGCGGCGGGCGGCACCTGGTCGCGGCGCGACCGCTCCCGGCGCCGATGTCGCCACCCGGGCCGCCGCGATCGGCGCCCGGGCCGGTCGGGCCTGAGCTCTCCCGGCCCGTTCCGGGAGCTCGGCCGGTCGAGCACACCGACGGGTCCCAACCAGTGTCCCGCATGGCACCGACAGAACTCGCTGGTCACTGGCTCGCGACCGACGGTTGTCCACATCCCCGCACAGTTGTCCACAGTTCTCGATCTCCCCTTTCCGGGACCCGGCGGGCGGTCGCAGCCTGGATGCCGGCGCCCGGATCGGCGGGCGTCGCGGAGCCCCCGGGCCCGCCTGCGGAGGGAGCGGACGTGCAGCAGATCGCGAGTGAACGGCGCGGGCTGGTGATGGTGTCGGAACCGGACCTGCTCGACGCGGTCCTGCGGCTGGCGGCCGCAGCCGGGTGCGAGTTGCACCGCTGCGTCGACGCCGCCCAGGCTCGCGCGGTCTGGGCACAGGCGCCGCTGGTGCTGGTGGACCGGGAGGCCGCGGCGCGCTGCGCCCGGGCCGCCCTGCCCCGCCGGTCCGGGGTGGTGCTGGTGGTCCGTGGCGAACCGCCGCCCGAGGCCTGGCCCCGGGCCGTGGCGATCGGGGCCGAGCACGTCGTGAGCCTGCCGCAGGCCGAGTCCTGGCTGGTCGGTGCGCTCGCCGAGGCCGCGGAGGGCCGGCCGGGCGGCGGCGCCGTGCTGACCGTGGTCGGCGGCCGCGGCGGGGCCGGCGCCTCGGTGCTGGCCGCGGCGGTCGCCGTGACGGCCGTCCGGGCCGGCGAGCGGGCCCTGCTGGTCGACTGCGACCCGCTCGGCGGCGGGCTCGACCTGGTGCTCGGCGCCGAGGACCTGGACGGCCTGCGCTGGCCGGGGATCGAGGTGGGCGCGGGCCGGGTACCGGCCCGCGCCCTGCACGCCGCGCTGCCCGCGCCGCGGGTCGCCGGGCGCGGCGACGGCCGGTTGGGGGTGCTGTCCTGCGCCCGGTCCGAACACGGTCCCTCCCCAGCGGCGGTGCACTCGGTGATCGACGCCGGCCGCCGGGCCGGCGAGATCGTGGTCTGCGACCTGCCCCGCCACCCCACCGACGCGGCCGCCGCGGCGCTCGCCGCAACCGATCTCACCGTCCTGGTCGTGCCGGCCGACGTGCGCTCGGCCGCGGCCGGGGCCCGGGTCGCGCAGGTCCTCGCCGAGCACGGCGGGCCATGCCGGCTGGTGGTGCGCGGGCCGTCGCCGGGTGGGGTGGACGCCACCGAGATCGGCCGGGCCCTCGGCCTGCCGGTGCTGGCCGTGATGCGTCCGGAGCGCGGACTCGCCCAGGC
>DASQMQ010000290.1:0-5429 GCA_035645455.1 Pseudonocardia sp. | reverse complement strand
CGGCCTGTTTGCCGCAGGTATACCGGGCGGTAACAATGACCTGTCCGGCCGCCCGCCGCGCGGGAACGGGGCGTCGGGTGGCAAGGTCGCTGTACAACAGTCCCGCACGGGTCCGCGTGCGCGCCGAGCAGCAGTTTCGGTGCCGAGCGGGGATCGTCGCGGTTCGCCCGCCCCGGCAGGAGGTCGAAGAGGTCCGATGAACATCGTCGTGCTGGTCAAGCAAGTGCCGGACACCTACTCGGAACGCAAGCTGGACGCGTCGGACGGGAGGTTGGACCGGGACGCCACCGACGCGGTGCTCGACGAGATCAACGAGCGCGCCGTCGAGGCCGCACTGCAGCTCAAGGAAGCCCACGGCGGCTCCGAGGTGACCGTCGTGACCATGGGCCCGGACCGGGCCACCGACGCCATCCGCAAGGCGCTGTCGATGGGTGCGGACAAGGCCGTGCACCTGTCCGACGAGGCGCTGGCCGGCTCGGACGCGGTGTCCACCGCCCGGGCGCTGGCCGCGGTGATCGGCACCACCGGCGAGTTCGACCTGGTGCTGGCCGGCAACGAGGCCTCCGACGGCCGCGGTGGCGCGACCCCGGCGATGGTGGCCGACCTGCTCGGCGTCCCGGCGCTGACGCACGCCCGGGAGATCACCGTCGAGGGCTCCTCGGTGCAGGTGCGCCGGGAGACCGACGACGGCGTCACCGTGCTGACCGCGGACCTGCCGGCCGTGGTCTCGGTCGGCGAGAAGATCAACGAGCCGCGCTACCCGTCGTTCAAGGGGATCATGGCGGCCAAGAAGAAGCCGGTCACCACCCTGTCGCTGGCCGACGCCGGGATCGACGCCGGTCAGGTCGGGCCGTCCGGTGCGCTGAGCTCGGTGACCTCCGCGCAGCCCAAGCCGCCCAAGAGCGCCGGTGAGAAGGTCACCGACGAGGGCGACGGCGGGCAGAAGATCGCCGCGTTCCTCGTGGCGCAGAAGCTGATCTGACCGGTCCGACGGGAGAAGGAGAATCTCAATGGCCGAGGTACTGGTCCTCGTCGACCACATCGACGGTGAGGTCAAGAAGAGCACCTACGAGCTGCTGACCGCGGCCCGCGGCGTCGGTGAGCCGTCGGCGGTCGTCGTCGGCGCGCCCGGCACTGCGGCGAAGCTGTCCGAGTCGCTGGCCGCGCACGGCGCGGAGAAGGTCTACGTCGCCGAGACCGACCGGACCGACTTCCTGTCCCCGCAGGTGGACGTGCTGGCCGCGCTCGTCGAGTCGG
Organism: Pseudonocardia sp.; assembly: GCA_035645455.1. Taxonomy (GTDB): domain Bacteria; phylum Actinomycetota; class Actinomycetes; order Mycobacteriales; family Pseudonocardiaceae; genus Pseudonocardia. Next base: position 4,172 of record DASQMQ010000290.1, on the reverse strand, counting down.
CCGCGCCGGTCGCGGTGCTGATCAACGCGTCGGCGGACGGCAAGGAGATCGCCGGCCGGCTGGCCGTGCGGACTGGCTCCGCCTGGCTCAACGACGTCGTCGCGGTCTCCGCCGGCGACGGGGTGTCGGCCACCCACTCGGTGTTCGGCGGCGCGTACATCGCCGAGGCCAAGGCCAACACCGAGCACCCGGTGGTGACCGTGCGGGCCGGCGCGATCGAGATCGAGCAGGCCGCCGGGGCCGGGACCGAGCAGCAGGTCGAGGTGCCGGCGGCGGCCGGCCGCGGCGCCACCGTCGTCAGCCGGGAGCCGATCGCCGGTGGCGACCGCCCCGAGCTCACCGAGGCCAGCGTGGTGGTCTCCGGCGGGCGCGGGGTCGGCTCGGCCGACGACTTCGGCGTCGTCGAGGTGCTGGCCGACTCGCTCGGCGCGGCCGTCGGGGCGTCCCGGGCCGCGGTCGACTCCGGCTACTACCCGCACCAGTTCCAGGTCGGGCAGACCGGCAAGACGGTCTCCCCGCAGCTCTACATCGCCCTCGGGATCTCCGGTGCGATCCAGCACCGGGCCGGCATGCAGACCTCGAAGACGATCATCGCGGTGAACAAGGACGCCGAGGCGCCGATCTTCGAGATCGCCGACTTCGGCGTGGTGGGCGACCTGTTCCAGGTGGCCCCGCAGCTGAAGGAAGAGATCGCCAAGCGCAAGGGCTGAGCCCGCCCGGACGCGCGACCGGCCACCGTTCCACCCCGGGACGGTGGCCGGTGGTGCGTCCGGGCGGCCCCGCCGGGCGACTACCCTGGCGCGCGGCGACCGGCCGGGGCGACCGGACGGGTGTTTCGACAGATGGCGGCGATGGACGTGACCTCTGCAGGGCAGGCGACCTACCTCGACCACGCCGCCACCACCCCGGTGCTCGACGAGGTGGTGCGGGCGATGGCCGAGGCCATGCGGCGCACCGGCAACGCCTCCTCGCTGCACACCTCCGGGCGGCGGGCCCGCCGTGACGTCGAGGAGGCCCGGGAGCGGATCGCCGCCGCCCTGGGCGCCCGGCCCTCGGAGGTCGTGTTCACCGCAGGCGGCACGGAGAGCGACAACCTGGCGGTCAAGGGCCTGTACTGGGCGCGCCGGGCGGCCGACCCGCGGCGGCGCCGGGTGCTGGTCTCGGCGATCGAGCACCACGCGGTGCTGGACTCGGCCGCCTGGCTGGGCGCCCACGAGGGCGCCGAGGTGGAGCTGCTCGGCGTGGACGAGCTCGGGCGGGTGCGCCCGGAGACCCTGCGGGCCGCGCTGGCCGCCGACCCCGGCTCGGTGGCGATGGTCTCGGTGATGTGGGCCAACAACGAGGTCGGCACGGTCAACCCGGTCCGCGAGCTGGCCGCCATCGCGCACGAGCACGGCGTCCCCCTGCACACCGACGCCGTGCAGGCCGTCGGCGTGCTGCCGGTCGACTTCACCGCCTCCGGAGTGGACGCGCTCACCCTCACCGGGCACAAGCTCGGCGGCCCCTACGGCGCCGGGGTCCTGCTGCTGGGCCGCGAGGTCGCGCTCACCCCGCTGCTGCACGGCGGTGGGCAGGAGCGCGACGTGCGCTCGGGCACCCTGGACACCCCGTCGGTGGTCGCGCTGGCCACCGCGGTGGAGATCGCGGTGGCCGACGCGCCGCGCCGGGCCGCGACCCTGGCCGGGCTGCGCGACGACCTGATCGGCAAGGTGCTGGCCGCGATCCCGGAGGCCACCCTGAACGGTGACCCGGGCACCGGCACCGTCGACGGCGGCCCGTCCCGGCTGCCCGGCAACGCGCACCTGTCGTTCCCCGGCTGCGAGGGCGACAGCCTGCTGATGCTGCTCGACGCGCACGGCATCGAGTGCTCCACCGGCTCGGCCTGCACCGCGGGCGTCGCCCAGCCCAGCCACGTGCTGCTGGCCATGGGCGCCGACGAGGCCACCGCGCGCGGCTCGCTGCGGTTCTCCCTCGGCCACACCTCCACCCCGGCCGACGTCGACGCGGTCGCCGGGGTGATCGGGCAGGTGGTCGACCGGGCCCGGCGGGCCGGGCAGGCCGTGCCGTCCGGCGGGCGGTGACCGGTGCGGGTGCTGGCCGCGATGAGCGGCGGGGTCGACTCGGCGGTGGCCGCCGCCCGGGCGGTGGACGCCGGGCACGACGTCGTCGGGGTGCACCTGGCGCTGTCGCAGACCCCGGACGCCCTGCGCAGCGGCTCGCGCGGCTGCTGCTCCCGGGAGGACGCCGGCGACGCCCGCCGGGCCGCCGACGTGCTGGACATCCCGTTCTACGTGTGGGACTTCGCCGCGCGGTTCACCGAGGACGTGGTGGACGACTTCGTCGCCGCCTACGCCGAGGGCCGCACCCCCAACCCGTGCCTGCGGTGCAACGAGAAGATCAAGTTCTCGGCGCTGCTGGAGCGGGCCCTGGCGCTGGGCTTCGACGCCGTCTGCACCGGGCACTACGCCCGCAACGTAGCCGGTGAGCTGCGCCGGGCGGTCGACCCGGACAAGGACCAGTCCTACGTGCTGGCCGTGCTGACCCGCCACCAGCTCGCGCACGCGATGTTCCCGATCGGCGACACCGCCAAGCCGGCCGTGCGCGCCGAGGCGGCCGGGCGCGGGCTGCGGGTGGCCGACAAGCCCGACAGCCACGACATCTGCTTCATCCCCTCCGGCGACACCCGCGCCTTCCTCGGCGCCCGGCTGGGTGTCCGCCCGGGTGCCGTGGTCGACGCGGGCACCGGCGCCGAACTGGGCCGCCACGACGGCATCCACGGTTTCACCGTCGGTCAGCGCAAGGGCCTGGGCATCGACGCCCCGGCCCCCGACGGGCGCCCGCGCTACGTGCTCGGCATCGAGCCGGTGTCGGGCACCGTGCGGGTCGGGCCGGCGGCCGCGCTGGACGTCCGGACGATCTCCGCCGAGCGGCCGGTCTGGGCGGCGGGCGACCCGCCGGGGGAGCGTTTCGCCTGCGTGGCCCAGGTCCGCGCGCACGGCGGGCAGGCCCCGGCGAGCGCGACGGTGACCGGCGGGCGGGTGGTCGTCGAGCTGGCCGAGCCGTTGCGCGGGGTGGCGCCGGGCCAGGCGGTCGCCCTCTACCGCCCCGACCCCGCCGGCGACCTCGTCCTCGGCAGCGCCACCATCACCACCACCTCCCCCTGACGCTCCCCTTCCCGCCCTCGGCTTCGGAGGGGGTGGCGGGCCGGGGCGGAGGGGTCACGGTGGGCGGACCGGGGCCGGATCGGGCACTCTGTCGGCACCCGATGGAGGTGATCCGTGTCCACAGTGTCCGGTCCCGGCGAGCTGGCCCACGACGTCGTCGAGAGCCGGCCGGTCCGGCTGCTCGGGCGGGTGGGGCTGGTCGCCTACGGGGTGGTGCACCTGCTGATCGCCGGGCTGGTGATCCAGGTCCCGTTCGGTGCGCCCGACGAGCAGGCCGACAAGAAGGGCGCGCTGGGGGAGATCGCGGCCACCGCGCCCGGCCTGGTGCTGTTGTGGATCATCACGGTCGGGCTGGCAGCGCTGGTGGCGTGGCAGCTCGCCGAGGCGGTCTGGGGGCACCGCGGCCTGCCGTCGGGCACCCGTGCCCGGCGCACCGCGATCAACCTCGGCGAGGCGGTGATCTTCGCGGTGCTGGCGTACTCGGCCGGTTCGATCGCCGCGACCGGTGGGGCGCCGTCGATGTCCAAGTCGTTCGCGGCCGCGGTGTTCGAGCTGCCCGGCGGGCGGTACCTGGTCGGGCTGGCCGGGCTCGCGCTGGTCGCCGGCGGGGCCTACGCGGTGTACCGCGGGGTCACCGAGCAGTTCCTGGAGGAGCTGGACCTGCGGGGGGAGGCCGCCCGGCGGAGGCGGCTGATCACCCGGCTGGGTCAGGTCGGCTGGTCCGCGCTCGGCGTCGTCTACGGGCTGCCCGGGGTGCTGCTGCTGGTGGCCGCGGTGCAGCACGACCCGAAGGAGCCGGTCGGGCTGGACGCCGGGCTGCAGGCGCTGGCCCGCCAACCGCTCGGCGCGCCCCTGCTGGTCCTGCTGGCCCTGGGCCTGACCGCCTTCGGCGTCTTCTGCCTGGTCGACGCCCGCTACCGCAAGTCCTGACCGCCCCACCGCCCTGCCCCCCGGTTCAGGAAGGCCACCTTCCTGACCCGCGGAGGTTCAGGAAGGCCACCTTCCTGC
>DASQMQ010000289.1:0-5672 GCA_035645455.1 Pseudonocardia sp. | reverse complement strand
TGGCGATCATGCACGCGCACCTGACCACGCCGCCGCCGCGGCCGTCGCTGGTGCGGCCGGGGGTGCCCCCGGCCCTGGACGCCGTGGTCGCCCGCGGCATGGACAAGGACCCGGCCCGGCGCTTCCAGCGGGCCGGCGAGCTGGCCGCCGCGGCCAAGGCCGCGCTGACGGCGGTCGGCCGGCCGGTGCAGCGCCCGGTCCCGCCACCGGTCCCGCACCTGCTGCCGGCGGCCCCGCCGGTGAGCGGACCCCGGCCGAGCGGGCAGCCCGGCCGCAGCCGGCCGCCCGGAGTGCTGGCCGGGCTGGTGATCGCGCCGATCGTGGTGATCGCGCTGGTCCTGCTCGTGGTCCTGGAGTCGGCCACCGGCGGCGGCCCGGAGCCGGCCGAGCCGACGCTCTACGACGAGGTGTACCGCGATCCCGGTGAGCCGCCCGCGGTGGTGGGCCTGATCGAGATCGGCGAGTCCCCGCGGGGCCTGGCCGTCACCGCGGACAGCGCCCAGCTCTACGCCACCAACCGGGAGGACGACTCGGTCTCGGTCGTGGACACGGCCTCCGGTGCGGTGGTCGGGACCGTGGAGCTGGAGGCGGGCAGCGGACCGGAGGGGATCGCGGTCACCCCCGACGGGCGGTGGGCGATCGTGGTCAACCACGGGGCCAGCACCGTCGACGTGCTCGACAACGACACCGGCGAGGTGCGCGTCTCGGTCCCGGTCGACCTGTCCCCCACCGACGTCGTCATGGCCCCGGACGGGCGGACCGCCTACCTCACCGCCAACGACGGGGGCACCGTGCTGTCCGTGGACACCGACGGCGCGGTGCGGACGCTGCTCACCCGCGGGCGACCGCAGTCGCTGGCGATCTCCCCCGACGGCAGCACGGCCTACGTCACCGACGGCGCGATCGACAGCCTGCTGGTCGTGGACGTCGCGGAGGGCGCGCTGCGCGGCGTGGTGGAGGTCGGCTCGCAGCCCGACGGGGTGGCCCTGTCCCCCGACGGCACCTTCGCGTACGTGGCGAACGTCGAGGACGGCACGGTCTCGGTGGTCGACCTGGGCGCGGCGACCGAGATCGCGGTCATCGAGGTCGGCAGCCGTCCGGTGGGGGTGGCGGTGCACCCCGACGGGAGCACCGCCTACGTCACCAACAACGACTCCGGCACCGTCTCGCTGATCGACACCGCCACCGCCGAGGTGGTCGGCTCGCTGGAGGTCGGGGCACTGCCGGAGGGCGTCGCGGTCGCCCCGGACGGGCAGCTCGCCTACGTGGTCAACTCCGGGGACGGCTCGGTCTCGGTCATCGACACCGCCCGCTACTGACCCGTCGGCGCCCGCCCGCGCGGCGGCCGCCCGATGATCATCCGGGTCTGCCAGGCTGTGCCGGACCGCGGGCCTCGGGGGTGGGGCGCGCGGAGGGTCGAGCGGGGGTTCGGGTGGGGACGACGACGGCCGGTCCCGGTGCGCCGGCGGCCGGTGGCGGCGCGCGGCGGATGGCGTGGATCGGCGTGCTGGCGGTGGTACTGCTGGCGTTCGCGGCCTCCGCGGCCCCGGCCACGCCGGCCGCGGCCCAGGCGGCACCGGCGCCGGATCCGGCACCGCCGCCCACGGTGGCGGTGGAGCCGGCCGCGGCCACCGCTGCCGCGCCGCCCGCGCGCAGCCGGCTGGTGATCCACGGCACCGGGGACGTGAACCTCGACCCGCAGTACATCCCGGCACTGCGGACCAACGGCTACGCGCACGCCTGGTCCGGGCTGGACGGGCTGTTCGCCACCGACGACCTGACGGTGGTCAACCTGGAGTGCCCGGTCTCCGACCGCGGCGACCTGGTGCCCAAGGAGTTCAACTTCCGCTGCGACCCGGCGGCCCTGCCGGCCGCCCGGGACGCCGGGGTCGAGGTGGTCAACCTGGCGAACAACCACGTCGGCGACTACGGGCCGGAGGCGATGCTGGACTCCGTCGGGCACGCCCGGGCGGCCGGGATCGCCCCGGTCGGGGTGGGTCCGGACGCGGTGGCGGCCAACGCCCCGGCGATCATCGAGCGGGGCGGCTGGCGGATCGCGGTGCTCGGCTTCGGCGGCGTGGTGCCGGCGGCGGACTGGCTGGCCGGCCCGACCCGTCCGGGCATGGCCGACGGCGACGACATCCCGTCGATGACCGCCGCGGTGCGCGCCGCCGCCGCGCAGGCCGACCTGGTGTTCGTGTCCATCCACTGGGGCGCCGAGCTGGACACCGAGCCGCGCGCCGAGGACGTGGCCCGGGCCGAGGCGATGATCGACGCCGGCGCCGACGGGATCTTCGGCCACCACGCCCACCGGCTGCAGCCGCTGGGCAGCCACGCCGGCCGGCCGATCGCCTGGGGGCTGGGCAACTTCGTCTGGCCGAACTTCTCCGCGGCCGGGTCGCGCACCGCGGTCGCCCAGTTCGTGGTGGAGCCGGACGGGTCGGTGCGCGGCTGCCTGCTGCCCGCCGAGATCACCTCCCCCGGCCGCCCGGTGCTCACCGGGGCCCGGACCTGCCCGTAGCGATCCGCCCGGCCCGGTCAGCCGGCGCTGCGGACCTCGTCGACCCAGGCGTCGATCCGGGTCCACCAGTCCCAGAGCCAGGCCACCTGCTCGTCCCGGTCGCGCGGCACCTCCGCGGCCGGCACCCGCCAGAACCGCATCCGCACCGTCGTGTCCAGCGGCAGCTCCCGCCAGACGTCGGCCATGGTGAACAGGTGGTCCAGCCCGGCGTGCGCCACCCACACGACGTCCGCATCCGGCGCGGCGGCCAGCGCCGCGGTGAACCCGCCCGGGCGGGGCGGCAGCACGTGGCGCATCTGCTCGGACCGCCGGGCCATCTCCTCCAGCCCGCGCGCCCGCAGCCGCTCGATGCCGGCCAGCCGGCGGCGCTCGGTGAAGTTGCCGCCCTCCGGAAAGATCACGAAGGCGTCGTCGTCGTCGAGCGCGGTGGCCAGTTCGGTGATCCGGCGCTCCAGGTGGCCGCCGCCGCCGCGGACGAACCGGTTGGGCAGCCGGTTGAGCACCACGTCGATGGCCGGGTCCCACTGCAGCCGCTCGTGCAGCACGATCCGCGGCTCCCGGTCGTACCAGTTGACCAGCGCGTGGATCAGCAGGAACGAGTCACCGGGGCCGGCGTGCCGGCAGGCCACCACCAGCGGGCGGTCGTGGTAGTCGTCGGGGTGCGGGCCCTCGACCTCCACCCGCAACCCCAGCACCCGCGACGCCGCCCGGTAGAGCACCCGCAGGAACCAGCCGACCAGCCGGTAGTGCAGGTACTGGAAGAACGGCGTGCGCAGGGCCAGCCCGAACCCGGCACCGATCCACAGGCCGAGCAGCGCCACCAGCACCACGCTCTCCAGCACCAGCGCCACGGTGGCGACCCACAGCACCCGCAGCGCCCGCCACTTCCCCGGCAGCAGCGGCGACAGCGCGGCCGCGACCACCAGCCAGCCCGGCAGCGTGGTCAACAGGAACACGGTGCACAGCACGACCGCGGGCCCGAGCACCACCCGCCGGACGATCCGCGGCGGCGGCGTCACCGGCGGGCGCCGTCCGCGACGAGGTCGCGCAGGTAGTCGGCGGACGCCCGGTAGGCCGCGGTGATCCGGTCCTCGGCGGCGCCGGTCGCCCGGTAGCGCAGGGCCGCGCGGCTGTCCCAGCGCGGGGTACCGCCGCCGGTGGGCAGCACGTGCACCTCCACCTCGTCGGGGACCGCGGCCAGGTCGCGGGCGTAGCGGTGCCGGCGGGCGATCTCGAAGGCCACCATCGCCACCTCCCACGGCCGGCGCGGCGGGCGCAGCGGCTGGTCGATCCGGCCGACCTGGAGCACGAACACCCGATCGGCGCCCAGCTCCACGGCCCGGCCCAGCGGGATGCTGTTGACCAGGCCACCGTCCAGGTAGTGCTTCCCGTCGATCTCGACCGGCGGCAGCAGGCCCGGCACGGCGGCCGAGGCCAGCACGGCCTCGACCGCCGGACCGCGGTCGAACCAGTGCTCGGCGGCGTCCTCGATGCCGGCCGCGCAGCAGGTGAACGGCACCGGCAGGTCCTCGATCCGGCGCTCGCCCAGCACCGCGGACGCCATCCGCCGCAGCGGCCCGGACGAGTGCGCGGCCACCCCGCTGCGGGCGAACTCGCGCAGCCGGGCCACGCTGCCGGCGGCGAACAGGCTGCGGGCGTCGGGCGAGCGCCAGACCTCCTCCAGCCGGTCGGCCACCCGGTCGGGCGGCAGCGCGGCGAGCACCGCCCCGTTCAGCGCGCCCACTGACGTGCCGACCACCAGGTCGGGCCGGATACCGGCCTCGATCAGGGCGCGCAGCATCCCCAGCTGGACGGCGCCGAGCACGCCCCCGCCGCCCAGGACGATCGCCGTGCTGCCGCTGCCCACCCCGACCATGCTGCCGCAGTCCGGGTCGCCCGGCCGGGTCAGGGGCGGCGGGTGCGCAGCGACCGGACCACCAGCGCGATCCCGCCGACCAGGGCCACCAGCCCGATCACCAGCCAGAGCGTCGAGCCGGTCATGAAGCTGCCGCCGAGCAGGTTGAGGCCCTGCAGCGTCCACACCGCCCCGACCAGGGCGAGCACGACACCGAGCACGGGGACCGCGTAGCGCGTCATGCACCGATCATGCCCTGGGCGTCGATCGCCCCGGGCGGCAGCCGCAGCGCGCACGTCGGCCAGGACGCCGTCCACCGTCGTCCTCCGCGGGGTGCCGCCACGGGCACGGCCAGCTCGACCCGGGCGGCGGCGGGGTGTCGCCATGGTCGTGGCGCGGGGTCAGTGCACCGCCACCGCGTCGCCGACCCGGACCGTGCCGCCGGTCACGACCTCGGCGTACCCGCCCGCGCAGGGCAGCGCCCGAACCCCGGGACGTCGATCCGGTTCTCGGCCAGCGGCGTGCGCAGGGCCCGCGGGGAGCGCGGGAGGTCGCCGTGCTCCAGCGTCGGGACCGAGCACCGCGGCGTGGGCAGGATGCCGCGCAGCCGAACGCCGCCGACGGTGATCTCCCGCCCGACCCACCCGTTCTCCGCGAACGGGCGCCCGTCCGGGCCGTCGAGGACCAGGTTCGGCCGGTAGCGCAGGGCCGGCACCCCGATGTGGTCCAGGGTGGCGGTGGTGATCAGGTGCACCGGCGCGTAGTCGACGAAGTTCCCGCCCGGGGTGCCCTGGGCGATCTCCAGGGTGGCGAACAGCACGTCGGCGTCGACGCCGTGGTCGAGCACGTCCTCCGGGTCCGGCCGCTCGACCTCGGCACCGTCCGGCCGCACGGCGGTCAGCCGGACCTGCCGACCGAGCAGCACCGACAGCGCGTCGTCGACGCCGTCGCCGGCACCGAACGCGCGGCCGTCGGGCAGCGTGATCCGGACGTCCGCACCGTCCCCGACCGCCGCGCACTGCAGCAGCAGCCGCCACAGCCGGGGGTGCTTGGCCGTGGCCACCCGGCCGGTCTCCCGGTCGACCAGGGCGAGGCCGCGGTCGCCGGCCAGCCCGGCCGGGCCGAGCTCCGCCACGGCCAGCTCCTCGCCGAGCATGGACTTGACCGGGTAGCGGCGCAGCGCCACCGCCGTCCCGACCCGTCCGGTCCCCTGCTCACTCACACCGCACCCTCCCGGTTCCGCCCGACCGTCCGATCATGCGCGTCCCCGCCCGGATGAGCCCGGCGGGAATCGCC
>DASQMQ010000288.1:0-2184 GCA_035645455.1 Pseudonocardia sp. | reverse complement strand
GCGGCCGCCGTCGGGAAGAAGAACGACCACGACGGCGTCGGGACCGGCCTTCGCCGCCACCTGGAGCGCGGCGACCGCCGCCATGCCGCACGAGCCGCCGACCAGCAGGCCCTCCTCGCGGGCCAGCCGCCGGGTCATGGCGAACGAGTCGCGGTCCGACACGGCGAGGATGCCGTCCGGGACGGACCCGTCGTACGTCGCCGGCCAGAAGTCCTCACCGACGCCCTCGACGAGGTAGGGCCGGCCGTCCCCGCCGGAGTACACCGAGCCCTCCGGGTCGGCCCCGACGACCTGGACCCGGCCGTCGGAGACCTCCTTGAGGTAGCGACCGGCGCCGCTGATGGTGCCCCCGGTGCCGATCCCGGCCACGAAGTGGGTGATCCGCCCCTCGGTCTGCTCCCAGAGCTCCGGCCCGGTGCTGGCGTAGTGCGACAGCGGGTTGTGGGTGTTGGCGTACTGGTTGGGCTTCCAGGCGCCGTCGATCTCGGTGGCCAGCCGGTCGGAGACCCGGTAGTAGGACGAGGGGTGGTCCGGATCGACCGCGGTCGGGCACACCACCACCTCGGCCCCGTAGGCCTGCAGGACGTTGCGCTTGTCCTCGCCGACCTTGTCCGGGCAGACGAACACGCAGCGGTAGCCCCTGCGCTGCGCCACGATGGCCAGCCCGACGCCGGTGTTGCCCGAGGTGGGCTCCACGATCGTGCCGCCGGGGCGCAGCTCCCCGGATGCCTCGGCCGCCTCGACCATGCGCAGCGCGATGCGATCCTTCACACTGCCACCGGGGTTGAAGTACTCGACCTTCGCCAGCACGGTGGGCGCGACATCGCGCGCGACCACCCCCAGCCGGACCAGCGGGGTGTTCCCGACCAGGTCGGCGACGTGCTCCACATAGCGCATGCCGCCATCGTCGCACTCGACCCGGACGGGCAACCGCGCGGAACAGGTCCGGCCCGCCGTACGTTGTGCGCGCGACAGGACGAGAGGACACCCGATGGCGGATCCCGGTAGTTCCAACCCGGTCAAGCGGGCAGCCGCCCTGGTGGGTGGCGGCCTGCTGCTGCTGCTCGGCATCGCGCTGCTGGTCCTGCCGGGGCCCGGCCTGCTGCTGGTGCTGGCCGGGCTGCTGGTGCTGTCGAGCCAGTTCCCCTCGGTGGACAAGTACGTCGACCCCGTGCAGGACCGCGCGATGCGGGCCGCCGAGCAGAGCGTGTCCTCCCCGCTGCGGCTGGCCGGTTCGATCCTGGCCGGCCTGGCGCTCATCGGTGGCGGCGTGGTGTGGGGGGTGCTGGGCGCACAGGTGCCGCTGGGCGGCTGGGCCACCGGGTCCAGCCTGATCCTGTCCGGGCTGATCCTGCTCGGCCTGCTCGTCTACAGCTACCGCCGGGTGCGCCGGCAGCGCGAGCAGCAGTCCCCCACCGGCTGACCGGGCTCACCCCGACCACGGCGTCAGCCCGGCCAGCGCCACGACCAGCACCCCGAGCGCCACGACGGCCACCCGCAACCGGGCGTGCACGGCGGCCTGCCGGGCGGTGGCGTGCTCCAGGCCGGACCGCAGGAACTCCAGTTCCGGCGGCGCCAGCTCACCGCCCGCCGACCCGACCGCCCAGCCCACGGCCGTGGTCAGCGTCCCGCCGCGCAGCAGCAGGTCGGGGTCGCGCTCGGCGTCCTGCCAGCGGCGGGTGGCGTCGATCACCATCCCGCGAACGGCCTGCCCGGCCCGGTCCCCGGCCAGCCACTCGGTCAGCCGCGGCCAGGCGTGCAGCAGGGCCGCGTGGGTGATGGTGGTGCTCCCGGCGGACGCGGTCAGCACCCGGCCGGACACCAACCGCTCCACCACCGGCGGGGCGCCCGGCAGCGCGGCCAGCTCGGCCGCGGTGGCCGACCGGCGGACCGGCTCGGCGTCCGCGTCCACCCGCACCAGGCGCAGCAGCACCGCCCGGGCGATCCGCCGCTGATCGGCGCCGAGCCCGGTCACCACCACCTCGGCCACCCGGGCCGCGGCCCCGTCCAGGCCACCACCGGCCCGGTAGTCGGCCACGGTCAGCTCGCCGGGTCCGGCGTTCGTCCAGGTGGCCGACAGGGCCAGGGACAGCAGCGGCAGCATCCCGGGGTCGTGCGCCGCGGCCCCCTGGCCGGATCCGGGGTCCGGGCGCAGCTCGTGGAGCAGCAGCTCCACCAGCCCGT
>DASQMQ010000287.1:0-8346 GCA_035645455.1 Pseudonocardia sp. | reverse complement strand
CCACTCTTGCACCTGAAGCCCCGCCTCCTGGATAGTGCCAGGTCAGGCGGGGTTTTCTCTCGTTCTGGCGATCTTGTGGTGATCGTTGCGGTGGACGCTGTGCACGGTTCCTGGAGCAGATCTGGAGCATGGCGTTCGCGCGCTCGATATGGGGTCAGGGTCTGCTCCAGGGTTTCGTAGCGGTTGGGGACGGTTCGGTCACGTTGGGTCCGGTTCGGCGGACTCCGACTCTGGTCGGGCGCGTGCCGGGCTGGGTGGGTTCGGCCGGGGTCAAGGGGTCTGGTCGGCGTTGCGCCGCGTGTGCGGCGGTGTGGTGGCCGGTGCGGGCGCGTTGGGCGTCTCCCCCCGGGTAGCAGCGGTGTCGCCGCGGCCAGACGGGTCAGCAGCCCAACGGCGACGAGACGTCGAGTTGGCGGACGTGGCCGACGTGCGTCCGCCTCCGTCGTGATCGTTCGCGTCAACCGAGCGCCAGAACTGCCTGCTGAGGAGTCGGACGGCGTCTTCGTAGAGGGCGCCTGGTCCGACGCCGGCGCAGGAAGTCGGCCAGCCCACCGCGGTCCACGCCGTCATCCTGCCCGACGCTCGCTGTCCAGGTCGGCCATCAGCCCGGCGGCGTACCGGTCGCCGGCGGCGGCTCCGTCGGGCACGGCCTCCTCGATCGCGGCCAGGTCGTCGGCGTCGAGGGTGACCGGCAGCGCGCCGAGGCCCTCGGCGAGGCGGTCCCGGCGCCGCGCCCCGACCAGGGGCACGATGTCGTCGCCGCGGTGCCGCACCCAGGCGATCGCCAGCTGCGCCACGGTCGCGCCGCGGCGCTCGGCCACCACCCGCAACCGCTCCACCAGCTCCAGGTTGCGCGCCAGGTTCTCGCCCTGGAAGCGGGGGCTGTACCCGCGGAAGTCGCCGGCGCCCTGCCCGGGGCGCCAGTGCCCGGACAGCAGCCCGCGGGAGAGCACCGCGTACGCGGTCACCCCGATCCCCAGCTCGCGGCAGGTGTCGAGCACTCCGGAGGTCTCGATCCCGCGGGAGAGCAGCGAGTACTCGATCTGCACGTCGCTGATCGGGTGCACGGCGTGGGCCCGGCGGATGGTGTCGGCCCCGACCTCGGACAGACCGATGTGGCGGACGTGGCCGGCCCGCACCAGCTCGGCGATCGCGCCGACGGTGTCCTCGACCGGCACCGCGGGGTCGAGCCGGGCCGGGCGGTAGACATCGACGTGGTCGGTGCCGAGCCGCTGCAGGGTCATGGCCAGGAAGTTCCGCACCGCGGCTGGCCGCCCGTCCGTGCCGTCCCAGCCACCCGCCGGATCCCGCAGCGCCCCGAACTTGACGCTGAGCAGCACGTCCTCGCGGCGGCGACCGGCCAGTGCCTCCCGGATGAGCAGCTCGTTGTGGCCGGAGCCGTAGAAGTCACCGGTGTCGAGCAGGGTCGCGCCGGCGTCGAGCGCGGCGTGCACCGTTGCGATGCTCTCGGCGCGGTCGGCGGGACCGTAGAGGTCCGACATGCCCATGCAGCCCAGCCCGATCGCCGGGACGGCGCCGAGGGTGCCGAGTGTTCTGGTGTCCATGTCCCGAGGTTGCCGCCCGACGCGGTCGACCGGGAGAGGAGCGCCCAGCCGGGGATCGGCGGTCCTCCCCTCGCCCGATCCGCTGCGGCGGGCTGGACCGGGCGGCTGCCGGCCCCCGCAGCTCATCCGGCTCGTCGACCGTCCAGACCAGCCCGCTCCAGGGGAGTGCGACCCGGCCGGCCGGGCACCACCGACCGCGCACCAGCAGTCGGCCGTGGCCGAGCACCAGCGCGGTGTCGGCCGCGCCGGCGACCTCATCGACCAGGTGCGCGGCAGTGACCGAGCACGCCGGAGGCAGGTGCGGGTCCGGCCGGCACGCCGCTGAGCCTTTGCCAACCTGGCCAAGTGTTGGCTATCACGAGGGTCTGAACTGCGGCGACGAGCTCGCTGGCCCGGTTGGGGCAGGAGCGGATCTTGCGCAGGATCTTCCAGTTCTTCAGTTCGGCGTTGACCGCTGGCCTGGGCCGCGCTGGTGGGCGTGCGCGGTGTTGACGTCCTTCTGGTTCGCGACAGCCGTCGGTAGCGGCCGGTGTCGGAGGACCGATCGGGCCTGGCGGGCGGGCGGTCAGCTCCCGCCATCGCTCCCGATCTCCACGCGGCTGCGGCGCAGCGTCGGCGACCAGCCAAAGGAGGTAGATGCGGCGCAAGATACTCAGTATAGTACTGGGTATCCTACCTGGTGGGGGGTTGCGAGTGAGCATCCGACACGCGTTGCTGGCCCTGTTGAGCGAGGGGCCGACGTACGGCCTGCGGCTGCGGCAGGAGTTCGAGTCGCGGACCGGCGAGGTCTGGCCGCTGAACGGCGGGCAGGTGTACACGACGCTGCAACGGCTGGAGCGCGACGGCCTGGTCGCCTCCGAGGATCCGGAGCGCGAGGGGCCGCAGAAGGTCTTCAGCCTGACCGCGGCCGGCAGCGACGAGCTGCTCGCTTGGTTGCGCAGCCCACCGGAGGCGCTGCCGCCGCCGCGCGACGAACTCGTGATCAAGGTGCTGGTGGCCGTGCAGGTCCCGGGCGTCGACGTGCACGAGCTGCTGCAGGTCCACCGTCGCCACCTGGTCGAGCTGATGCAGCGCTACACGCGCCTCAAGGGCGAGAACCCGGACCAGGATCTCGGTTTGAGCCTGGTGGTCGACGCGCAGCTGTTCCGCCTGGAGGGCATCGTGCGCTGGCTGGACGCGGCCGACGCCCGCCTCGCGCGTCTCCAGGGCCCCGCCCCGCGCGGCCCGGGTCTGCACGCTGTCGGACGGACCGCGTTCGAGGTGCGCCGGTGAGTGCGGCGCTGGAGTTGCGGGGGATATCACGGGTCTACGGCAGCGGGGCTGCCCAGGTGCGGGCACTGGAGGCGATCGACCTGGTCGTGCGGCGCGGGGAGCTGGTCGCGATCATGGGCCCGAGCGGGTCCGGCAAGAGCACGCTGTTGATGATCGCCGGCAGCCTGGAGCGTCCGAGCACCGGCGAGGTGCTGATCGAGGGCACGCGCCTGGACATGTCGGCCGATGGCCTGGCGCGTCTGCGCCGTCGCGCCGTCGGCTACGTCTTCCAGGACTTCAACCTGCTGCCCGGCCTCACCGCGGTCGAGAACGTCGCGCTGCCCCTGGAGCTGGACGGGGTCGGGGCGCGCGCTGCGCAGCGCGCGGGCCGGCGGATCCTGGACGACTTGGGACTCGGCGACCGGGCCGGGCGCTTCCCCGACGAGCTCTCCGGGGGCGAGCGCCAGCGCCTGGCGATCGCCCGCGCCATGATCGGTGATCGCCGCCTACTGCTGGCCGACGAGCCCACCGGCGCGCTGGACTCGGTCAACGGCGAGGGCGTCATGCGCCTGCTGCGCGCCTCCTGCGAGCGCGGCGTGGCCGGCGTTGTCGTGACCCACGACGCGCAGCTGGCCTGCTGGGCCGACCGCGTGGTGTTCCTGCGTGACGGCCGCGTGGTCGACCAGACGAGCGCCCCCGCCGGCCCCGAATCGCTGCTGCCCTCATGAGGGGCGGGCAGCGCGCGGTGTGGCGTTGGGCTGTGCGCCTGTTCCGCCGCGAGTGGCGTCAGCAGGTACTGGTGATCGCGCTGCTGACGGTCGCGGTCGCGGCGGCGATCGGAGGGGCCTCCGCCGCCTACGCACTGGGGTCGCTCGACAACGAGGCACGCTTCGGCCTCGCCAACCAGCTGTACCGGTTCGACGGCTCGAACGAGGCGGCGAACGCGGCCAACGTCGGGGCATTGCGGGCGCACTTCGGCACGATCGACGTGATCGCCCGCCGGGACGTGGCCATTCCCGGCACGTCCGAGATCGTCGAGCTGCGCGCGCAGGACCCCGAGGGCCCCTACGGCAGGGTGATGCTGGCGCTGCAGGCCGGCCGCCACCCCGCAGGCGCCGCCGAGGTGGCCGTGACCGATCGGGTGGCGACCCTGTTCGACCTGGGTGTCGGTGATGCCTTCGTCCTGGAGGGCCAGCAGCGGACCGTCGTCGGTCTGGTCGAGAACCCCAAGGATCTGCGCGACGACTTCGCCCTCCTCGCCCCCGAGGCCGGGGCGGGCGCCACGACCGTGTCGGTCCTGGTGCTGTCACCTGAGGCGTTCCACGACCATCCCGCCGCCGCGGAGAGCACCTACGCCCACGAGATGGTCGACGTGGAGCCCAGTGACCTGCAGCGGCAGGTGGCCACGGTGGCGATGGGTGCGGCGGCGGTGGCGATGGTGCTGGTGACCCTGGTCGCCTCGGCCGGGTTCGTGGTGCTCGCGCAGCGCCGTCAGCGCCAGCTCGGCATGCTGGCCGCGATCGGCGCCGGCCGCCGCCACCTGCGCCTGGTGCTGGTCGCCAACGGCGCGCTGGTCGGCGCCGTCGCCGCGCTGCTGGGCACCGCGACCGGACTGCTCGGCTGGGCGGCGCTGTCGCCGGCACTGGAGACCACCGTGCAGGCGCGCATCGACCGGACTGAACTGCTGCCCTGGTGGCTGATCGCGATCGGCATGCTGCTCGCGGTGTGTTCCGCGACCGCCGCGGCGTGGTGGCCGGCCAGGGCGGTGGCGCGCCTGCCGGTGGCGCTCGCGCTGTCGGGCCGTCCGGCGCCGCCGCGGCCCGTGCGCCGCTCCGCGCTGCTGGCCTGCGGGCTGATCGCGGCGGGTGTCGCCGGTCTGGTGGTGGCCGGCCGGGCGAACCAGCCACTGGTGGCCCTGGGCACGATCGCGATCGTGATCGGGACGCTGGCGCTCAGCCCGCTCGCCGTGCGGCTACTGGGCGAGCTCGCCACCCACCTGCCGGTCGCGCCGCGCGTGGCCCTGCGCGACCTGGCCCGGCACCAGAACCGGTCGTCGGCGGCGCTGGCCGCGATCAGCCTGGCCATGGGCATCGCCGCGACGATCGTGGTCGCCACAAGTGCCATCGAGCAGGGCCGCGATCTGGGCAACCTCAGCGACAGCCAGTTGCTGGCCACCGAGGAGGGCAAGCGCATCCGCGAGGTCGTGACGGTGCGGACGCCGGAGGAGGTCGCGCGGCTGCGCGGCCGGCTCACCGACCTGATCGCCCCGTTGGGCGACCCCGTGGTGGTTCCGCTGGAGATGGCGGTGAACCCGGCCGAGTCGCCCAATCCGGGTCGCGGGGGCATGATCAATGCCTTTGTCAGCGCGGCGCAGATCGGCGACGGCCCGCAGACCGCCGACCCGGGGCCGCTGTTCGTCGCGACGCCCGAAGTACTCGCGCTGTACGGCCTCACCCCCGGCGAGCTGGACGCGGGCACGGAGGTGCTCACCGTCCGGCCCGGCGACGTCGGCCTGCGCTTGGGCATCGGGGAGGAGACGATCGCCGGTGTCCAGCGGCTGGATACGCCCGCCTACCGGGAGGCGCCGACGTCGCTGATCACCCAGGAGGCGGTCGCCAGGCGTGGCTGGGTACCGGCCTTCGCGGGGTGGTTGGTCGACACCGGCCGCCCGCTGACCAGCTCCCAGATCGCGCGGGTGCTCGGTAACGCGGGCAACGCGGGGCTGCAGGTGGTGGTGCGGGACGGCGTGAACGTGGCCGACCTGCGCACCCTGCGCACGGGCGGTATCGCGGTGGGTGGGGTGGTCGCCCTGGCCGTTCTGACCCTGACCGTCGGGCTGATCCGCTCGCAGGCCGATGCCGACCTGCGCACACTCGCCGCCACGGGGGCCACCTCGGCGATCCGCCGCGCGCTGACCGCGGCGACGGCGGGCGGGCTGGCCGCGCTGGGTGTCGCTCTCGGCACCGTGGGGGCCTACCTGGGGCTGGCCGCCGGCTTTCTGGGCGACCTCGCGGACCTGTCGCCTCCGCCCGTCCTGGAGCTGGCGGTGGTCGTGTTCGGTGTGCCGTTGCTGGCCGCGGCGGGCGGCTGGCTGCTGGCGGGCCGCCGATCGCCCGCGCTCACCCGCCGGGCCGCCGAGTGAGGCGCGCGATCGGGGCCGCGGCGCTGGTCGCCGCCGCGGCCGCGCTGTGCCTCGCGACCGGCTGCACGCCGCCGAACCGCTACAGCCAGGAGGACCTGCAGCGCGACCTCGACGCCATCCGCAACAGCGGCACCGTCGGCGTGCAGGCACAGGTGACCGGCCCCGGCGACGAGGTCCTGGTCGCCACCAGCGGGGTCGGCGACCTCGAGGCACGCGCGCCGGTGCCGGTCAACGGGCACTACCGGGTCGGCAGCACCACCAAGACGTTCGTCGCCACCGTGGTCCTGCAGCTGGTCGCGGAGGGCGCGTTGTCCCTCGACGACAGCGTCGAGCAGCACCTGCCCGGCGTGCTGTACGGCGCGTACGACGGCGGTGCGGTGTCCGTGCGTGACCTGCTGCGCCACACCAGCGGCATCTATGACTACAACAACGACGGCGACTGGAACCCGTTCGTGTCGGCCGAGCGTTTCGCACAGCGCCGCGACCATCGCTACCACGCGGCGGAGCTGGTGGCGGTGGCCATGCGCCACCCGCCGCGCTTCCCGCCCGGCACGGAGTGGGCGTACTCCAACACCAACTACGTGCTGACCGGCATGGTGATCGAGGCGGTCACGGGCAACCCCTGGCAGGACGAGGTGGTCAGCCGGATCATCGAGCCCTTGCGGCTGAGCGGGACCAGCATCCCGGTGGGCACCGAGCTGCCCGCGCCGCACGCTCAGGGGTACCAGCAGTTCGAGCAGGGCGGCCGGCTGGTCGATGCCACCCGCCTCGACCCGAGCGCGGGGGACGCCGGAGGCGCGATGATCAGCACGCCGGCGGACATGACGCGCTTCTTCCAGGCGCTACTGGGCGGCGAGCTGCTGCCCCCGGTGCAGCTGGCGGCGATGCAGGACACCGTGCCGGAGCCGGGCGGCCGCTACGGCCTCGGCCTCGCGTGGAGCGAGCTGACCTGCGGCGGCGGGTACTGGCGCCACGGCGGAGCCGTCCCCGGCTGGCTCAGCGCCGAGGGCTTCAGCCCCGATGGCGCCTCCGGTGTGGTCCTGTCCCTGTCCAGCCTGCACAACGATCCGCGGCGCGACACCGAGCAGAGAACGGCGGTCAGCACCCTGATCGACAACGTGCTCTGCGCGAGCTGAGGGCGACCGGCGCGCTCCCGGGTCGCATCGAGGACCGCGACGAGGGCTGCGTAAGAGCGTGTTCGAGATGGTCGGATCGGCGCCGGGAAGGTCCGGCGCTGCTGGCGCACAGCCGGGCCTCCGCTGGCCCACTCGAGCAGTCGGCCGGCGAAGGCGCCGTTGGCGAACACGAACCGCACCGGCGAGACGAGGTAGCTGGCCGGGATCGGCGATGGCGGCCCACGCTTGTCGACCCGTTCGCTGGGCCGGCACCTGGGAGTCAGCAACGTGACCGTGGCGAACGTGTGGCGGCGGTGGGGCATCCGGGCGGGGCTGTCGGGACGGGCGCAGGTGGCGGTGTTCAGCGCGTCCAGCGTCGCGCCAGGCGCTCGCCCGCTTCCGGCGGGCGATCCGGGCGAACTCGGCCGCCTCGGTCACCACCCGGTCGTGCAACTCGGCGATCCGCTCGTGCTGGCGCTCCATGCGCAGGACGAGCTCGGTGTCGACCGCATCGCGCCGCAGCAGCACCGGCCACAGCAGGTCGTCCTCGCAGACGTGGTGGTGCAGGCCGGCGGCGAGCTCCTGCCGGAACCCGACGACGACGTCCGCCCGCTCCTGATACGGCGGATCCCGCCGACCGCGCCGTGCCGCTCCGTCGACGACCCGTCGGGCTCGCTCAGCCGATCACCGCGGCGCTCCCGGTGACGGTCACCCGCGGGTCGTCCGGGCGGACGTCGACCAGCAGTTCGCTGGGCCGGCCCATGTCCTCGCCCTGCAGCACCGTGATCTGCCGCGCGGTGGTCACCAGGCCCAGCTCCCGCAGGTAGCCGCCGAACGCCGCGGCCGCCGCGCCGGTGGCCGGGTCCTCGACCACGCCGCCGACCGCGAACGGGTCGCGGGCGTGGACGGTGTGCTCGTCCCGCGGCCAGACCAGCTGCAGGGTGGTCCAGCCGCGGTCGCGCATCAGCTCGGCCAGGGTGTCGAAGTCGTAGTCCAGCTCGGCCAGCCGGGCCCGGGTGCGGGTGATCAGCACCAGGTGCTCGACGCCGCCGAAGGCGACGTGCGCAGGCCAGGCGGGGTCGAGGTCGTCGGGTGACCAGCGCAGCGCCGCGAGCGCGTCGCGGACCTCGGCGTCGGTGGCCGGGCGGGACCGGGTGGGCACGCTGACCAGGCTGGCCCGCACGGTCCCGGCGCGCTCGGTGTGCACCGGGACGGTGCCGGCCGGGGTCTCGAACACCAGGTCGCCGACGCCGTCGCGGTCGGCCAGCGCGAC
>DASQMQ010000286.1:0-9110 GCA_035645455.1 Pseudonocardia sp. | reverse complement strand
TGGCGCACGCCTTCGAGCAGGCCGTCGGCGGGTTCCCCAGTCCGCCCGCGGTGCGCGCGGGCGATCCGTCCTGACCGGTTCACGCCGACCGCCGGGGCGGTCCGACCGGTTCCGGCCGGTGCGGACTACCGTCCGCCGGTGACCACCGCCGAGGCCACCGAGCGCGCCGCGCTGCTGCTCTCGGCCGGCCGCGCCGGGGAGGCGCTGGCCCTGGTGTCCCCGCTGCTGGCCGGGGTCGACGACCCGGGCGCGCACGTGGTCGCCGTGGCGGCGCTGCTGGAGCTGGACCGCCCGCCGGACGCGGTCCGCGCGGCCGAGTCGGCGCTGGCCGCGTTCGGCCCGCTGCCGCAGCTCGCCCGGGTCGCGGCCGCCGCGTTCCGGGCGGCGGGGTCGGGGGACCGGGCCCTCGCCGTGGCCCGGGCGGGGTCCGAACTGGCTCCGCAGTGGGTGCCCGGCCTGCTCACGCTGGCCTTCTGCGCGCTGGAGACCGGCGACCGCGAGCAGGCCACCGTCGCCCTGGACGCGGCCACCGCGCTCGCCCCCGACGAGCCGGCCGTCTGGCTGCTCGCCGCCGACGTGGCGAGCGCCGCGGGCCGGCGCCCGCTCGCCCGCTCGCACCTGCAGACCGCGTTGCGGCTCGACCCGGCGAGCACCACCGCGCTGCGCGCGCTGGGCCGGCTCGACGAGCTGCGCAACCGGCCCGGCAGCGCCGCCCGCTGGTACGCCCGGGCCCTGCTGCTGGAGCCCGGTGACCCGCGGCTGGTCGAGCGGGTCCGGGCGCTGTTCGGCCGACTGCTGGGGGCGGTCACGGTGGCCGCGGTCTGCCTCGGGTTCGTGATCGTGCTCGCCTTCCTGGCGCAGGCCGACCCGGCTCCCGGCGGGTCGACCCCGGCCGAGCTGCCCGAGCCGCTGTTCTGGACGCTGTGGCTGGTCGGCGGCGCGGTCGCGGTCGGCGCGCAGCTGTGGTCGGGCCTGCGCGGGACGCCCCGGGTCGTGCTGGACGCGCTGGTGTCGGAGACCCGCGTCCACCGCCGGGTGCGCCGGTGCGCCCGGCTCGCGCTGGCCCACGCCGTGGTCGTGCTGGCCGCGGTCCTGGCCGCGGTGGCCCCGGTCGGCGAGCCCGCCGACCGGCTGCCCGTGGTGGTGCCGCTGTGGCTGCTGTCGATGGCGCTGCTGGTGGTGACCGCGATCGCGCTGCGCCGCACGTTCGGCTACGGCCAGACGCGCGCCGCCACCGGCTGAGCTCAGGCCCCGGTCTCAGCCCCGACCGCCCGGCCTCGACCGTCAGGCCACAGCCGGACCGAACCACCGGGGCAGCCGGTCCACCAGGTCCTGCTGGTCCTCACCGACCCACGCCACGTGGCCGTCCGGGCGAAGCAGCACCGCGGGCACGTCCAGTTCCTCGCTGACGTCGGCGACGTGGTCGACCCGGTCCGCCCAGCCCGCCACCGTGAGCCGACCGGTCTGGTCGAGCAGCAGGCCGCGGCCGCCGTGCAGCAGCCCGTAGAGCCGCCCCCGGGGCAATCCCACGTCCCGCAGCCGCCGGCCGAGCAGGTGGTGCCCCTCGCCGAAGTCGTAGCGGATCCCGATCGCGATGACCTTCTCGACGAGGTGCCGCCGCACGTCCTCGAAGTCCATCAGTTCCGACACCAGCCGGCGCACCGCCTGCGGACCCGGGTCCAGGGACAGCAGCTCGCTCTGCGCGCGGGTGTTGTCCAGCACCGCGGCGGCCACCGGGTGCCGTTCGGTGTGGTAGCTGTCCAGCAGCCCCTCCGGGGCCCAGCCGGCGACCTCGGCGGCCAGCTTCCAGCCCAGGTTGAACGCGTCCTGGACGCCGAGGTTGAGCCCCTGCCCGCCCAGCGGCGGGTGGACGTGCGCCGCGTCGCCGGCCAGCAGCACCCGGCCCGTGCGGTAGCGCTCGGCCAGCCGGGTGGCGTCGCTGAAGCGGGACAGCCAGCGCGGCGAGTGGACGCCGAAGTCGGTGCCGGCGACCGCCCGCAGCCGCTGCCCGAGCTCCTCGACGGTCGGCCCGACCGCCCGGTCCTCGGCCACCGCCGCGGCCGGCACGACGACGCGGAACACCCCGTCCCCGACGGGTCCGGCGCCGAACCCCAGGTTCGTCCGGCGGACCTCGGTCACCACGGCGGCCAGCTCCTCCGGCGCGACGGCTATCTCCACCTCGCCCAGCAGCCACTCGGCCCCGGCCGGCTCACCGGGGAAACCGACGCCGAGCAGCTTGCGCACCGTGCTGCGGCCGCCGTCGCAGCCGACGAGGTAGCGCGAGCGCAGCCGCGTGCCGTCGGCCAGCTCGGCGGTCACCCCGTGGCCGTCCTGGCTCAGCCCGACCAGCTCGCAGCCGCGCCGGATCTCGGTACCGAGTTCGACGGCGTGCTCGGTCAGCAGGCGGTCGGTGACGGTCTGCGGGATGCCCAGGGTGTAGGGATGCGCGGTGTCCAGCCGCTCCGGGGCCGGCTTGGCGATGCCGGCGAAGCCACCGACCGGGTACTGCTGGCCGAGCGCGAGGAACCGGTCCAGCAGACCGCGCTGGTCCATCACCTCGACGCTGCGCGCGTGCAGCCCGAGCGAGCGGACGACCGGGGTCGGCTCCAGCGCCTTCTCCAGCACGAGCACGTGCACGTCGTGCAGCCGCAACTCGGCGGCCAGCATCATGCCGGTCGGTCCGCCACCGACCACCATCACGTCGATCAAGAATCCTCCACCCACGTCGGTTGCGAAGCCCGATCTGCGCAGGTCCGGGCTTCGGCCGCAGAGTGTGCGGGACGACCGGGGTCTTGCCGCAAGACCCCCGGTGCGCTATACGTTGGGGGAGCGGTGAGGTGGGGGCCGCGGGCGCGGGGCCGGTCGGACACCGGCGACGGCGAGCGCGGCGGCCAGCGCCAGCACCGCGACCAGCAGGTCGAGCACCCCGGTCAGCAGGCCCACACCCCACGACGAAGCAGAACTCGATGGCCACGGCCAGGACGACCGCCACCCGGCGGCGCACGAGGTGGCGGAGGTGGGGTCGGCAGGCAGGTCAACACCATGCCCGGGATCGGCGACATCGAGCGGCAGGCGCTGGACGCCGGTCGGGTGAGCGCGCCGGCGCCGGGCCGGTCAGAATCGGCCCAGGACCACCGCGCACCGCAGCCCCGCGCACGACCAGGGGCGGCGTCCGTCCACCACCGGAGGAGCCATGAGGGTCGGCCTGCTGGTCACCTGCATCAACGACGCGCTGTTCCCGGACACCGGCCGGGCGGTGGTCACCCTGCTGCGCCGGCTCGGCGTCGAGGTCGAGTTCCCGCCCGGCCAGACCTGCTGCGGCCAGCCGATGGTCAACACCGGCTACCTGGACGAGGCGGTGCCGCTGCTGCGCAACCACCTGGAGTCCTTCGCCGGCTGCGACGCGATCGTGGTGCCGTCCGGGTCGTGCGCGGGCTCGGTGCGCCACCAGCACGCCCTGGTCGCGCGGCGGTCCGGCGACCCGCGGCTGTCGCAGGCCGTGGAGCAGGCCCCACCGGCCTACGAGCTGTCGGAGTTCCTGGTGGACGTGCTGGGTGTGGAGGACGTGGGCGCCTACTTCCCGCACCGGGTGACCTACCACCCCACCTGCCACTCGCTGCGCATGCTGGGCGTCGGCGACCGGCCGCTGCGGCTGCTGCGCGCGGTGCGCGGGCTGCGGCTCAGCGAGCTGCCCGCGGCCGAGGAGTGCTGCGGCTTCGGCGGCACGTTCGCGGTGAAGAACGCCGACACCAGCGTGGCGATGGGCGCGGACAAGGCCCGGCACGTGCGGGAGAGCGGCGCGGAGGTGCTGGTGGCCGGGGACAACTCGTGCCTGATGCACATCGGCGGGCTGCTCGGCCGCCAGCAGGCCGGGGTGCGGGTGATGCACCTGGCCGACGTGCTGGCCAGCACCGAGGCGGTGATCGACGAGGCCGGGCGGTCCGCCGCCGGCAGCGCCGCCGCGGACACCGCGGACACCGCGGACACCACCGGCCCGCCGGGGACGTCCCGAACCGGCGCGTCCACCGGAGGTGCCCGGTGAGCGCCACGTTCGTCGGGATGCCGGCCTTCCCGGTCGCCGCTCGCGCCGCGCTGGCCGACACCCAGCTGCGCCGCAACCTCGCCCACGCCACCAGCACCATCCGGGCCAAGCGGGCCGCCGTCGTCGACGAGGTCGAGGACTGGGAGCGGCTGCGGCTGGCCGGCGCCGCGCTCAAGGACCGCACCCTGCGCCACCTGGACACCTACCTGGTGCAGCTGGAGGAGTCGCTGACCCGGGCCGGGGCGACCGTGCACTGGGCCCGGGACGCCGCCGAGGCCAACGCGGTCGTGGTGGACATCGCCCGCCGGCACCGCACCGACGAGGTGGTCAAGGTCAAGTCCATGGCCACCGTGGAGATCGGGCTGAACGACGCGCTGGCCGCGGCCGGCATCCGGGCCTGGGAGACCGACCTGGCCGAGTTGATCGTCCAGCTCGGCGACGACCTGCCCAGCCACATCCTGGTGCCGGCCATCCACCGCAACCGCTCCGAGGTCCGGGAGATCTTCCTCCGCGAGATGGGCGGGGTCGGCCGGCCCGCCCCGGCCGGGCTCACCGACGAGCCGGCCGCGCTGGCCGGCGCGGCCCGCGAGCACCTGCGGGAGAAGTTCCTGCGGGCCCGGGTCGCGGTGTCCGGGGCGAACTTCGCCGTCGCCGAGACCGGGACGCTCGCGGTGGTGGAGAGCGAGGGCAACGGGCGGATGTGCCTGACCCTGCCCGAGGTGCTGATCAGCGTGGTGGGCCTGGAGAAGATCGTGCCCACCTGGGCCGACCTGGACGTGTTCCTGCAGCTGCTGCCTCGGTCCTCGACCGGCGAGCGGATGAACCCCTACACCTCCACCTGGACCGGGGTCACCCCCGGCGACGGGCCGCAGGAGGTGCACGTGGTGCTGCTGGACAACGGCCGCACCGACG
Source organism: Pseudonocardia sp. (assembly GCA_035645455.1). Taxonomy (GTDB): domain Bacteria; phylum Actinomycetota; class Actinomycetes; order Mycobacteriales; family Pseudonocardiaceae; genus Pseudonocardia. The sequence goes on along the minus strand of DASQMQ010000286.1, from coordinate 4,156 downwards.
TGCTGGCCGACGAGGTCGGCCGCCAGGCGCTGCGCTGCATCCGCTGCTCGGCCTGCCTGAACGTGTGCCCGGTCTACGAGCGCACCGGCGGGCACAGCTACGGCTCGGTGTACCCGGGGCCGATCGGGGCGATCCTCACCCCGATGCTGCGCGGGGTCGGGCGCGGCGGTGCGGAGGGCGAGCAGATCGACTCGCTGCCCTACGCCTCCAGCCTGTGCGGGGCCTGCTTCGAGGTGTGCCCGGTGCGCATCGACATCCCCGAGGTGCTGGTGCACCTGCGGTCGAAGGTCGTGGACGCGCACCGCGGCCGGGCCAAGGTCCAGGACCTGGCGATGAAGGCGGCGTCCTGGGCGCTCGGCTCGGCCACCCGGACCGCGGCCGCCGAGCGGCTGGCCGGGCTGGCCGCCCGGGTGCTCGACCGGAGCCGTCGGCGCGCCCCGGGCGGGCGGCACGTGCTCGGCGCGCTGCCCGGCCCGGCGCGCGGCTGGTCGGACGCCCGGGACGTGCCCATCCCGGCCCGGGAGTCGTTCCGGGCCTGGTGGGACCGCACCGACGGCGGCCGGACCGGAGGGGGTGCCCGATGAGCAGTCGCGACATCGTCCTGGGCCGGGTGCGCGCCGCGCTGCGCGACGTCCCGGACGCCGAGACCCCCGCCGACGTGGTCGTCGACCGGGCCGACCCGTCGACCGCGCCGGCCACCCCCGAGCAGGTCGACCTGTTCGCCGAGCGGGTCGCCGACTACCGGGCCACGGTCGTCCGCTGCGCCCCCGGCGAGGTGGCGACCCGGCTCGCCGAGGTGCTCGGTGGGCTGTCCCGGGTGCTGGTCCCGGTCGACCTGCCGGCCCAGCTGCGCCCGGCGGACGCCGGGTTCGGCGTCGTGCCCGACGAGCAGCTGCCGGTGACCGAGCTGGACGCGGTCGACGGGGTGCTCACCACCGCCGCCCTCGGCATCGCCGAGACCGGGACCATCGTGCTCGACCACGGCCCCGGCCAGGGCCGCCGCGCCGCCACCCTGGTCCCGGACCTGCACGTGTGCGTGGTCCGGGCCGACCAGGTCGTCCCGGACGTGCCCGCCGCGGTCGCCCGCCTCGACCCGACCCGCCCGCTGACCTGGATCAGCGGGCCCAGCGCGACCAGCGACATCGAGCTGGACCGGGTGGAGGGGGTGCACGGCCCCCGGCGGCTGCACGTGCTGCTGGTCGGGCCCGGCTGACCGCCGCGCTACGGCGGCTCGACCGCGGCCGGCGGCTCCTGGACCGCGACCGGCAGGACGGTGTCCAGCCCGGTCAGCTCCAGCACCCGGGCCGGCGCCGACCCCGCGGCCACGACCAGCGACACCGCCCGCCCGGCCGCCCCGGCCAGCCCGGCCGCCTCGGCCAGCAGGGCCACTCCCGCGCTGCTGAGGTAGCGCACCCCGGTCAGGTCCACGGTGGTCGGCCCGGGCCCGGCGGCGGCCCGCAGCAGGGCCGGGCCGATCGCGTCCCGGCCGGTCAGGTCGACGTCGCCGCGCACCACCAGCAGCCCGCCCGGCCACTCCTGCACCGTCGCCAGGTCACCGGGCCTCCCGATCGTCGCCCGCCGCACCGGCGCCGGCGCGTCCGGCGTCCGGGCGGGCAGCCGGAAGCGCACCTCGGTGCCGTCCGCGCCGCGGTCGATCCGCACGTCCTCGGTCAGCTCGCGGATCACCCGCAGCCCGTGCCCGCGGTAGCCGTTGTCCTCCGGCACCGGCCGCCACCGGCCGAAGTCGCGCACCCGCACCTCCAGCGCGCCGTCGTCGGCCCGGCCGACCCCGTACTCGAACTCGCCGCTGCCCTCGGGGTAGGCGTGCTCGGCAGCGTTCGCGGCGGCCTCGCCCAGTGCGAGCTCCAGGTCCTCGGCGGTCTCCACGGGCAGGCCGGCCGCGGCCACCCAGCCCGCCGTCCGTCGGCGCAGCGCCCGCATGCTCCCCGCCACCGCGGGCAGCCGCCCGGTCAGCGGGGCCGGGACGGCCCGCACCACCAGCAGCGCGATGTCGTCGGCCGGGCCGGCGTCGTCGAGCGCCCCGTCGACGAGGGCGGCGACCAGTTCCGCGGGGCTGCGGTCGCCCACCCCGTCGGCGACGGCGGCCAGCCGCCGTAGGCCCGCGTCCAGGGTCTCGCCGCGGCGTTCCACCAGGCCGTCGGTGTAGAGCACCGCCGACGTGCCGGCGGGCACCACCGCGCCGGCCTCGGTGTAGGGCGCCCGCCCCGGCACGCCCAGCACCGGGCCCGCGCCGCCGTCCAGGAACCGGGCGCCGTCGCCGTCGACCAGCAGTACCGGCGGATGCCCGGCCAGCGCCCAGCGCAGCTCACCGCTGGCCCAGTCCCAGAGCAGGCAGGCGCAGGTGCTGCCGGCCGACCCGGTGACCCGGGCGGCGAACCGGTCCAGCCGCTCCAGCGCCGCGGCCGGCGGGTGGCCGTCGAGCAGCTGGGCGGCCAGCGCGCTGCGCAGCTGGCCCATCACCGCCGCCGCGGCCGGGCCGTGGCCCACCACGTCGCCGACCACCAGGGCGACCGAGGTCGCGCCGACCGGGACCACGTCGTACCAGTCGCCGCCGGACTGGGCGTAGCGGGCGGACGGCGTGTACTGCGCGGCGGCGGCCAGCCGGGCCAGCTGCGGCAGCCCGGCGGGCAGCAGGCTGCGCTGCAGGACCTCGGCGACCTCGTGCTCGGCCTGGTAGCGCCGCTCCCGCTCGGCGTCGGCGCGCAGCCGCGCGGAGATGTCGCGGCCGATCGAGAGCAGCGTGCCGTCCGCGCTCTGGCGCATGCTCAGCTCGACCGGCACCCAGCTCCCGTCGCGGTGGCGCAGGTGCCACACGTCGGTGGTGGGGCGACCGGCGGCCAGGGTGGTCAACAGGTCCTCGAACCGGTCGCCGTCCTCCGGGCGGACCAGGTCGTCGACCGACATGGCCAGGTACTCCGCCCGCGACCAGCCCAGCATCGCGCACCCGGCCGGGTTGACCTCGACGTAGCGGCCCCGCTGGTCGGCCAGCCAGATGCCGTCGCTGGCCTGCTCCACGAGCACCCGGTAGCGCGCCTCGCTCTCCCGCACCGCGGCCAGCGCGTGCGCCCGCTGCAGCGACTCCCAGCAGCGCGCCACGACCGTGCTGAGCAGGTCGATCTCGGCCGCGGTCCAGACCCGCGGGGTGGCGTGGTGCACGGCCATCGCGGCGACGAACCGGCCGGCCTTGCGCAGCGGCACGCAGATCACCGCGGTGATCCCGGTGTCCCGGTAGATGGCGCGCTGCTCGGGCAGCACCCGCGGGTCGGTGAAGGCGTCGCTGACCACGTAGGGCTCGCCCGCCCGCATGCTGCGCAGCGTCTCGGCGCTGAAGTCCGACATCGCCATCCGCCCCACCAGCGGTGGCAGGCCCCGGGCGTAGCTGCCGGTCATGGTGAAGTGGTCCTCGTCGGCCTCCGCCTCGGCGTAGGCGCAGCGGTCACAGGCCAGGTGCTCGCCGACCAGGCGGGCCACCGCCGCCATGGTCTCCTCGGGGTCGTCCAGCGGCTGCAGCTCGCGCTCCAGGCCGGCCAGGAAGCGGTCGCGGTCGGCGGCCTCGGCGCGGTCGGTGACGTCCTCCAGCACCACGACGGCGCCGGCCGGGGTGTCCAGCGCGATGGGCCCGACGTGCCAGCCGACGATGAGCGCGTCGCCGTCGGGGCGGACCCACCGTTGCTCGCCACGCAGCGGACCCGCGCCGGTCGCGGCCCGGGTGAACGGGCACTCGGCGCGGGAGTGGGCCGCCGCGCCGTGCAGCAGGGCGTGCAGGTCGGCGTCGACCAGTTCGGCCACCGGCATCCCGAGCAGCGTCGCGGCCAGCACGTTCGCCCGCCCCACCCGACCGGTCGCGTCCAGCCCGATCAGGCCCACCGGCGCGGACCCCAGTATCGCCCCGTCCGTCCCGCTCGCGGCCCGCACGTCGCCCACCGACCGAATCTACCGGCGCCCGGGGGTGGTGCGCCGGGCGAGCGGGCCCGGAGCGGCGGTCAGCTCCAGCCGAGCAGCTCGCGCGCGTCGTCCCACATCCGGGTGACGGTCGCGCCGGCGGCGTCGGTGGTGGCCAGCGCCGCGCTCTGGCCGGCCCAGAAGCTGACCCGGTCCACGCCGGGCGCGCCGCCGCGCCGCCACTGCCCGACCA
>DASQMQ010000285.1:0-9537 GCA_035645455.1 Pseudonocardia sp. | reverse complement strand
CAGTACCTGACCGCGGAGCGGATCCGGGCGACCGTGCCCGGCTACGAGGGCACCGACGAGGCGTTCTTCCGCACGTTCGAGCGCGACAAGGCCGAGCTGCGCGAGCTGGGCGTGCCGCTGGAGGTCGGGCGCACCTCCGGGTTCGACGCGGTGGACGGCTACCGGGTCGCCCGCCAGGACTACGAGCTCGGCGAGATCGACCTGGCGCCGGCCGAGGCGGCCGCGGTCGCGCTGGCCTCGCGGCTGTGGGACTCCCCGGAACTGGCCGGCCCGGCCCACGGCGCCCTGCTCAAGCTGCGCGCCGCGGGCGTGGAGGTCGACGAGGAGCAGGGCCGGGTGCAGCCGCGGGTGGTCACCGCGGACGCCGCGTTCGGGCCGCTGCTGGCCGCCGTGCAGGCCGGGCGGGTGGTCACCTTCGCCCACCGGCGGGGCGGGGAGACCGGCGCCCAGCAGCGCACCGTGGAGCCCTGGGGCGTGGTGTCCTGGCGCGGGCGCTGGTACCTGGTGGGCCACGACCGCGACCGCGACGCGCCCCGGTCGTTCCGGGTGTCGCGGATCAGCGAACCGGTGCGCGTGGTCGGCCCGGCCGGCGCGGTCACCGTGCCCGCCGAGGTCGACCTGATGTCCATGGTGAAGCGCAACGTGGCACCCCCGCCGGTGACGGGCAGCGCCCGGATCTGGATCGCCGCGGGCCGGGCGCACGGGCTGCGCCGGCTGGCCCGCCCGGTCGGCCCGCTGACCCACCGCGGCCGACCCGGCGACGAGGTCGAGCTGGACCTGCGCAGCGTGGAGACCGTGGCCCGGTGGCTGGCCGGCCACGGCCCCGACGTGGCGGTCCTCGGGCCGGAGGTGCTGATCACCGCGGTGCGGGCGGGCTGGGCCGCGGCCGCCGCCGCGCACGCCGTGCACGGCCCGGAGGCCGACCCCGACGGGACCCCCGACCCGGTCCACGACGTCGTCGAGACCGCGGCCCGGCCGTGAGCGGCGGCGGGGTCACCGAGCGGCTGCCGCGGCTGCTGTCGCTGGTGCCCTACCTGCAGGCCCGCCCCGGCATCCGGGTGGCCGAGGCGGCCGCCGACTTCGGCATCACCGAGCGGCAGCTGCGTCGCGACCTGGAGCTGCTGTGGATGTGCGGGTTGCCCGGCTACGGCCCCGGCGACCTGGTCGACCTGTCGTTCTCCGGCGACACCGTCACCGTCACCGAGGACGCCGGCATGCGCCGCCCGCTGCGGCTGACCACCGCGGAGGCCACCGCGCTGCTGGTGGCGCTGCGCACGCTGGCCGAGATGCCCGGCGTCGTCGACACCGACGCGGTCCGCCGGGCCACCGCCAAGATCGAGCGGGCGGTCGGTGACGCCGGGGTGGGCGGGGTGGCCGTCGACGTCACGCGGGAGGAGGAGGCGGCCACCGTCGCGGTGCGGGAGGCGCTGGCCGGCGGGCGGGCGCTGCGGATCGTCTACTACACCGCCGGCCGCGACTCGGTCAGCCAGCGCACCATCGACCCGATGCGGCTGCTCATCGTGGACGGCCGCGGCTACCTGGAGGCCTGGTGCCGGCGGGCGGAGGGGGTGCGGCTGTTCCGGCTGGACCGGGTCGAGGACGTCCTCGTGCTCGACGAGCCGGCCGCCCCGCCCCCCGACGCGGAACCGACCGACGTCTCGCACGGGCTGTTCCGGCCCACCGCCGAGCACCGCTCCGCGGTGCTGCTGCTCGAACCCGCGGTCCGCTGGGTGGCCGAGTACTACCCGGTGGACGAGGTGGCCGAGGCCGACGGCGGGCGGCTGCGGGTGCGGCTGCGCTACGCCGACCCCGCCTGGCTGGTCCGGCTGGTGCTCGGGCTGGGCGGTGGTGCCCGGCTGGTCGAGCCGCCCGAGCTGGCCGCGGCCGTCGGCGCCCGGGCCCGGGCCGCACTGGCCGGCGGTGAGCGGCCCGACGGCGTCGGGCAGGATCCGGCCACCGGCGCCGCGGGTCCGGTGACCGGTGCGGAAGGGGTGGGACGTGGTTGAGCTGGTGCCCGCGGTGGTCGCGGTCGGGGTGGCGGTACTGGTGCTGGCCGTCGTGCTGGCGGTGGCCAACCAGAAGCGCCGCCGGTTCACCCAGGCGGGCCACGAGCTGGGCGAGGACGTCCGCACCGCGACCGCACAGCTGCGCGCACTGGCCTCCGTCCGCAGGAGGGTCCACCCGCACGGCGTAGACTCCCCCTGACGCGACCTGGACTGCGCGGAACTGCACTCGATCGCTCCGCACGGCGGAAGGACTGACGCAATGCCGAATCTCGGCGGCTGGGAACTGGTGATCCTGATCGGGATCCTGGTGCTGTTGTTCGGCGCCAAGCGACTCCCGGACATGGCCCGGTCCATCGGCCAGTCCGCCCGCGTGTTCAAGGGCGAGATGAAGGGCATGAAGAACGACGAGGGCGACAAGCCGGCCGACCCGTCGACCGCGACCGCGACCGCGGCCGCTCCGCCGGTCCCGCCCGCCGCCCTCCCGCCGACCGCACCGCCCGTCCAACCGGTTGTGCAGCCGGTTGCACAGCCGGTTGTGCAGCCGACCGTCCAGCCGGTGAGCCCGCCGGTGGCCGCCGACCAGCCGCGCAACGGGACCCCGGCCCCGGAGCCCACCCGCGCGGCCGGTCAGGGCCCCGGCACCGGGCAGTAACCGCACGCCGGTGGCACGACTCTCCCTGCGGCGGCGCAAGCGGGCCCCGAACCCCGACGGCACGATGTCGCTCGTCGAGCACCTCTTCGAGCTGCGCACCCGGTTGACCATCGCGCTGATCGCGATCGCGGTCACCACCGTGTTCGGCTTCATCTGGTACGCCACCGGCGTGTTCGGCACCCCGAGCCTGGGCGAGCTGCTCAAGGCGCCGTACTGCTCGGTCCCGGCGGACTCGCGTGGTGTGTTCACCGTCGACGAGACGGCCTGCACGCTGCTGGCCACCGGTCCGTTCGACCAGTTCAACCTGCGCCTGCAGGTCGCGATGACGGCCGGGGTCGTGCTGGCCTGCCCGATCTGGCTCTACCAGCTGTGGGGGTTCATCACCCCCGGCCTGTACACCAAGGAGCGCCGCTACGCGCTGAGCTTCGTCTTCGTCGCGGCGGTGCTGTTCGTCGCCGGCGCGGTGCTGGCCTACTTCGTCATCGACCAGGGCCTGGCGTTCCTGCTGTCGATCGGCAACGAGGTGCAGACCACCGCGCTGTCGGGCAAAGACTACTTCGGCTTCCTGCTCGCCCTGCTGCTGATCTTCGGGGTGAGCTTCGAGATCCCGCTGCTGGTGGTGATGCTCAACATCGCCGGGGTGGTCTCCTACGCCAAGCTCGCCGAGTGGCGCCGCGGGCTGATCTTCGGGCTGTTCGTGTTCGCCGCGGTCGCCACCCCGGGCCAGGACCCCATCTCGATGATCGCCCTGGCGCTGGCCCTGGTGGTGCTGTTCGAGCTGGCCATCCAGATCACCCGGTGGAACGACCGGCGGCGGGCGCGGGCGCGCGCCGCCCAGGGCTGGGACGACTGGGACCCCGATGCCCCGTCGCCGATCGACACCGCGCCGAGCGCGATCGACACCACCCCGTCGGACATCGACACCACGCCCGGCCCCGTGCCGCCCGCCGCCCACCCGCAGCGCGTCGACGACGCCACCTGACCGGCCCGGACGAGCACGTACCCGTCGAGGTCGACCGCCCCGTCGACCGCCCCGTCGACCGCCCCGTCGACCACGACTCGATCACGACGATGCGGTTCTCGCCGGGGGTTCGGGACCGGCGCGCGGCGGATCCCGACGGCGTTGCCGGGCCCCGGTGTGTCAACCTGGACGGGTGGCCCGCAATCCGCTGGCTCCCGCGGAGGCCTACGCCGCCGCCCGGAGCCGCGCCGCACGTCCCCGGCTCGCCGAGTTCACCGCGACCCTGCCCTTCGAGCTCGACGGCTTCCAGCACACCGCGTGCTCCGCGCTGGAGGACGGGCACGGGGTGCTGGTCTGCGCCCCGACCGGCGCCGGGAAGACCGTGGTCGGCGAGTTCGCCGTGCACCTCGCCCTGGCCAGTGGGCAGAAGTGCTTCTACACCACCCCGATCAAGGCGCTGTCCAACCAGAAGTACGCCGACCTGGCCGCCCGGCACGGGGCGGCCGCGGTCGGCCTGCTGACCGGGGACACCTCGGTCAACCCGAACGCCCAGGTGGTCGTGATGACCACCGAGGTGCTGCGCAACATGATCTACGCGGAGGCCGGGGTCGGCGGCGCCGAGGAGGCGTCCCGCCGGCGCGCCGGGCGCCAGCTGGAGCACCTGGGCTACGTGGTGATGGACGAGGTGCACTACCTCGCCGACCGGTTCCGCGGCGCGGTCTGGGAGGAGGTCATCCTCCAGCTGCCCGAGCACGTCAAGCTGGTCAGCCTGTCGGCGACGGTCAGCAACGCCGAGGAGTTCGGCGATTGGCTGGTCACCGTGCGCGGCGACACCGCGGTCGTGGTCGACGAGCACCGCCCGGTCCCGCTGTGGCAGCACATGATGGTCGGCAACCGGCTGCTGGACCTGTTCGCCGGGGAGAGCGCCGGCGGGGAGCTGACCGTCGACCCCGACCTGGTCCGGCACACCCGGGAGCTGGAGCGCCAGACCTCGATGGCGTCCTGGGACCGCGGCCGCGGCCGCGGCGGCAACCGCGGGGCGGGCGGCAACGGCCGCTCCGGCGAGCGGTTCCGCCCCCCGTCGCGGACCACGGTGATCGACCGACTGGACCGCAACGGGCTGCTGCCCGCGATCACCTTCGTGTTCAGCCGCGCCGGCTGCGACGGCGCGGTCGGCCAGTGCGTGCGCTCCGGGCTGCGGCTGACCACCGAGGACGAGGCCGTGGAGATCCGGCGCACGGTGGAGCGCCGCACCGCCGACCTGCCGCACGCCGACCTGGCCGTGCTCGGCTACTGGGAGTGGCTCGACGCGCTGGAGCGCGGCATCGCCGCCCACCACGCCGGGATGCTGCCGGCGTTCAAGGAGACCGTGGAGGAGCTGTTCGTCCGCGGCCTGGTCCGCGCGGTGTTCGCCACCGAGACCCTGGCCCTGGGCATCAACATGCCGGCCCGCACGGTGGTGCTGGAGCGGCTGGTCAAGTTCAACGGCGAGTCGCACGCCGACCTGACCCCGGGGGAGTACACCCAACTCACCGGGCGGGCCGGGCGCCGCGGCATCGACGTCGAGGGGCACGCGGTCGTGGTCTGGCAGCCGGGGGTGGACCCCCAGCAGGTCGCCGGGCTGGCCTCGACCCGCACCTACCCGCTGCGCAGCTCGTTCCGGCCCGGCTACAACATGGCCGTCAACCTGGTCGGACGGCTCGGCGTGCAGGCGGCGCGGGAACTGCTCGAGCAGTCGCTGGGCCAGTTCCAGGCCGACCGGTCGGTGGTCGGACTGGCCCGGCGCATCGAGCGCAACGCCGAGGCCCTGCACGGCTACCGGACGTCGATGGAGTGCCACCTGGGCGACTTCGCCGAGTACGCGGCGCTGCGCCGCCGGGTCGGCGAGCGGGAGAAGGCGCTGTCGCGCCAGGGCCACACCGAGCGCCGGGACGCGGCGGCCGACTCGCTGCGCTCGCTGCGCGCCGGCGACGTCATCGCCGTCCCTGGCGGGCGCCGCGCCGGGCTGGCCGTGGTCCTCGACCCGGGTCTGGACCCGGGCGCCGAACCGCGACCGCTGGTGCTCAACGAGGACCGCTGGGCGGGGCGGCTCTCGGCGGCCGACTTCCCCGAGCCGGTGCGCCCGCTGGGCCGGATGCGGCTGCCCCGCCGGGTCGACCACCGCACCCCGCGGGTCCGCCGGGACCTGGCCTCGTCGCTGCGCAGCACCGGCATCGTGGCGCCCACGCCGGCCCGCCGCCGGGGCCGCGGAGGCCAGGACGACGACCCGGAGCTGGCCGCCCTGCGCCGGGCGCTGCGCTCGCACCCCTGCCACGGCTGCGGGGACCGGGAGGCGCACGCCCGCTGGGCCGAGCGCCACGACCGGCTGGAGCGCGAGACCGAGCAGTTGCAGCAGAAGGTGCGGTCCACCACCCACTCGCTGGCCCGGGCGTTCGACCGGATCCGGGCGCTGCTGGGCGAGCGCGACTACCTCGACGAGGAGCAGATCACCCCGCACGGGGAGCGGCTGGCCCGGCTGTGGGGCGAGTCGGACCTGTTGACCGCGGAGTGCCTGCGCCACGGGGTGTGGGACGGATTGGCCCCGGAGGACCTGGCCGCGGTGGTGTCCGCGCTGGTGTACGAGTCGCGGCGGGACAACGGGCCGATGCCGCGGGTGCCGTCCGGGCCGGTGTCCGAGGCGCTGGGGGCGACGGTGTCGCTGTGGTCGGAGCTGGAGGCCGACGAGCGCCGCCACCGGGTCGAGCGCACCCGCGAGCCGGACCTGGGCTTCGCCTGGCCGATGCACCGGTGGGCGCGCGGCGAGTCGCTGGCCGCGGTGCTGACCGCGGCCGAGCAGAACGGTGCCGAGCTGTCCGCGGGCGACTTCGTGCGCTGGTGCCGGCAGGTGCTCGACCTGCTCGACCAGATCGTCGGGGTGGCCGGGCGGGACAGCGGGGTCGGCCGGGCGGCGGCCGGCGCGGTCTCGGCGATCCGCCGCGGCGTGGTGGCGGTCGGCACGGCGTGACCGGGCCCACCCGGCCGGATCGGTGGGTCGGCCGCGGCCGGTGGCCGGGCCGGCCGTCCGGCGAGCCGGGTGGGGCACCCCGCCGACCGGCCGCGGTAGGGCGTCCGGTGGGGTGAGAGCCTGCGCGATCGCCCGCCCCTGTGCTTGGATCGCGGGGTCCGCGGTGTCTCTGCGGTTTCGGTACGCACGGTTGCGAGGAGAGGTCCGCGATGTCGACTCCGCAGGGTCCCGGCCAGTCGCCCGATCATCCCTCGGACCGCCCCGACTGGGGCAAGCCGCCGGCCGGTGGCTGGGGGGCCGGGCAGCCGGACGCGGACGAGTCCGAGGACGACCGCACCCGCCCGGTGCCGCGCGGGATGGCAGCCGCAGCGGCCGCCGGCGATCCGCCGGCCGACCCGCCGCCCGGCCAACCGCCCTACGCCGACCAGAGCCGGGCCGACCAGACCCGTGTCGACCAGCAGCCCTACGGCGGTCAGTCCGGGGGCCAGCAGGGCTACGGCGGGCAGCCGCAGTACGGCCAGCAGCCGCCCTACGGCGGGTACGGCGGGCAGCCGCAGCAGCAGTGGGGCGGGTACGGCCAGCAGGGTCCGGCCGGCCAGCCCGGTCAGCAGCAGTACGGCCAGCCCACCCAGCAGTACGGGCAGCAGCAGGCCTGGGGTGCCGGCCAGCCGGGCCAGCAGCAGTACGGCCAGTACGGCCAGCAGTACGGCGCCGCCGGTCAGCAGCAGTACGGCCAGCCCACCCAGCAGTACGGGCAGCAGCAGGCCTGGGGTGCCGCCCAGCCGGGTCAGCAGGGCTGGGGCCAGGGCCAGGGGAACCAGCAGTGGGGCGGCGACCAGCAGCAGTGGGGCGGGGCCAGTGCCCACCCGCCGCCGCTGCCCGACCAGACCGGCCGCCCGGGCGGACGGTCGAAGCTGCCGTTCATCCTGCTCGGCGTCGCGGCGCTGGTGCTGGCCGCGGTCGCCGTGCTCGGTTTCGTGACCCCCGGCTTCTTCGTCACCCGGGTGTTCGACCCGGCGGCCCTGCAGCAGGGCGTGCAGGGGGTGCTGACCAACGACTACGGGCTGGCCGTGGAATCGGTCACCTGCGGGTCGGGCATCCCGGTCAACGTGGGCGCCCGGTTCGAGTGCGACGCCACCGTCGCGGGCCAGCCCACCAAGGTCCCGGTCACGGTGACCAGCGCCGAGGGCGCCTACGAGGTCGGCAGGCCCTGACCCGGCGCGGAACCCGGGTGCCGGCGCGGGCGGTGATCGGGCAGCATCGCCCGGCGTGACCCGAACGCGTCCTGCGATCTCCGACGTCCACGTCCTCGACGCCGACCGGCTCCGCGCGGCCTACGACCTGTTCGGCGCGGCCCTGCACCGCGGGCCCGCGCCCGATCAGCGCTGGAACCCCGCCCGGGGGCTGTACGAGCCCGGCCGCACCTTCGGGGTGTACGACGGGGACCTGCTGGTGGGCACGGCGATGTCGTTCACCACCGGCACGGCGGTCCCCGGTGGCGCGGTGCTGCCCACCGCCGCGGTCAGCCGGGTCGGGGTGCGGGCCGACCACACCCGGCGCGGGGTGCTCACCGCGCTGATGGGTCGCCAGCTCGCCGCGGTCGCCGGGGCCGGTGAGGTGCTCGCGTCGCTGCGGGCCAGCGAGGCCCCGATCTACGGCCGGTTCGGCTACGGCGTCGCCTCCCGGGGGCGGCACCTGCGGGTGCGCCGGCGCGGCAGCGGGTGGCGCACGGCCGCACCGACCGGCGGCGCGGTGCGCGTGCTGGAGCCCGGCGAGGTCCTCGACGTGCTGCGGCCGCTGCACCGCAGACTCGCGCACCTGCGCCCCGGCGGCATCACCCGGACCGACGGGTGGTGGGAGTTGTCGGTCGGGCGCACCCTGACCGCCCGCGACCACCTGGTGGTGGCCGTGCACACCGGCCCGGACGGGGACGACGGTTTCCTGGTCGCCGCGGCGCAGAGCACCGGGCGGTTCGGCGAGGACACCCTGACGGTGTCGGACCTGCACGCCGCCGACCCCGCCGCAGTGGCCGGGCTGTGGCGCTTCGCGCTGGGCCTGGACCTGGTCGCGGTGGTGGAGGGCCGGCTGCGGCCGCTCGACGAGCCGCTGGAACTGCTGCTCGCCGACCCGCGCGACGTCGAGGTCACCGGCGTGGACGACGAGACCTGGCTGCGCGTCGTGGACGTCCCCGCGGCGCTGGCCGCCCGCCGGTTCGCCCCGGCCGAACCGGTCCTGCTGGCCGTGCGCGACCCGCTGCTGCCGGCCAACGACGGGGTGTACCGGATCGCCGACGGCACCGCCGAACGCGTCGGCGACCCCGGCGGTCCGGTCCGCGCCGAGCTGGAGTGCGACGCGGCCGGTCTGGCCATGGCCTACCTGGGCGACCGGGAGCCCTCCGCGCTGGTCGGCGCCGGGTGGTGGCGGGCCCTCGACCCGGTCGCGGTGGGCCGGGCGGACCGGGCGTTCCGCACCAGCTCCGCGCCGTGGAGCGGGACCTTCTTCTGACGGCCTGCTGGCTGCCTGCTGGCTGCCTGCTGGCTGCCTGCTGGTCGGGCCGGACTAGGTCGCGGCCTTGTCCAGCGCCGCGCGCAGCCGCCGCACGCTGCTCTCCAGCCCCCACCGGGTGGCCAGCGCGTCCAGCGCCGCGGGGTCGACCGGTCCGGTGGGCAACCGGTCGTCCCGGTCGAGCTGCACGGGCGCGTCGACCGCCACCCGCACCACCGGTTCCACCACGGCCAGGTAGGGCGCCGCGGCGGCCAGCTTGGCCCGCACGGGCGCGGCCAGCCGGGTGTCGGTGCGGTCGGTGACCGCCTCGCGCAGCTCCGCCCACGAGGAGAACCGGCCGACCAGGGTGGCCGCGGTCTTCGCGCCGACCCCGCCGCAGTGGCCGGGCTGTGGCGCTTCGCGCTGGGCC
>DASQMQ010000284.1:0-11635 GCA_035645455.1 Pseudonocardia sp. | reverse complement strand
GGAACGACAGCACCGACTGCTCGCCGGTCCAGTCGAGGTTGTCCACCAGCAGCGCGCCGGTCGGCGAGTCGTCGAACTCGACGAACCGCTCCAGCTGCCCGCGCACCCGCCCGGTCCACTCGGCCACCGTGTCCAGGTCGCGCAGCGAGCGCTCGCCGACCTCGCGCGGGTCGCCGATCATGCCGGTCGCCCCTCCGGCCAGCGCGATCGGCCGGGCGCCGGCCCGCTGGAACCGGCGCATGGTCAGCAGCGGCATCAGGTTGCCGGCGTGCAGGCTGGGTGCGGTCGGGTCGAACCCCGCGTAGAGCGTGAGCACCCCCGCACCCAGGTCGCGCCGCAGCGCGTCCCGGTCGGTGCTCTGCGCGACCAGGCCGCGCCACTCCAGCTCGTCGAGGATGTCCGTGCCCACCCGGTGATCCTCCCGCACGCCGGCTCCCGGATCGTCGGTCGGGTCAGCCGCCGACGGCGGCGGCGAGCTGGGCGGGCAGCTCGTCGAGCAGTGCGGGCAGGCTCAGCACGCTGCTGAACGACGTCGCGGTGGCCTGCTCCTGGGTCAGCTCCACCACCCGGTTCTCCGCGCCCACCCGCAGCAGGTCGGCGCCGCCTCCGGCCACCGTCACCGGGAAGGCCCCTCCCCCGCCCTCGGCGGGCACGGCCGGCGCCGCGTCCCCACCGCCGCCACAGGCGGTGAGCAGCAGGCGCAGGCCAGGGCGCAGGCAGTCAACCAGCGGGGACGGCGTCGGCGATCGATCACGCAGGAAGGCATACCTAGTTCGGGCGGCCTAACCGGACCCGTCCGGGACCGGCGTCCGGCGCCGCCCGGGCCGGAATGCGCTGACCGCGGGGTGCCCGTCCAGCCAGAACCGCCACGGCGTGTCGTGCCCGGCGGCCACCCCGACCCGCGGGCCCGTGCGCACCGCAGCCGGATCGACCGGCGGCCCGGCGACCAGCCGGACCGGCGACGCGGCGTCGGTGACGTCCAGGCCGTTGTCCGCGCGGTCGAGCCCCAGCAGCGCGGCGAGCCGGGCCGGGCCCCGGGCCAGGTCGGCGTCCCGGCGGGCGGTGGGCCGCCGGGCCCGGGCCACCGCGAGGTCGGAGGTGACCTCACCGGCGCGCAGCAGGACCGCCCCCGCCTCGCCGTCGTCCAGGCAGGAGACGTTCGCGCAGAAGTGCATGCCGTAGACGAAGTACACGTAGAGGTGCCCGGGCGGGCCGAACATCACCGCGTTGCGCGGGGTGCGGCCGCGGAAGCTGTGCGACGCCGGGTCGTCCGCGCCGCGGTAGGCCTCCACCTCCACCAGCCGCACGGCCACCACGCCGTCCGGGGTGTCGGCCGCGACGGTGCACCCGAGCAGGCGCACCGCCGCGGCCAGCACGTCGACGGCGAGCTCCTCGCGGTCGAGCAGCGGCTCCACCGTGGTCAGCCGGGGTCAGCCGTGGTCAGCGCTGGGCGAGCGCCAGCTGCAGGCAGACCGCCACGCCTTCCATCGCCCGCTGCACCTCGGCCAGCACCGGGAAGGTCGGGGCGAGCCGGATCGTGCGGTCCTCCGGGTCCTCGCCGTAGGGGTGGGTGGCGCCGGCCGGGGTCAGCGCGATGCCGGCGTCCTTGGCCAGCCGCACGACCTCGGTCGCGGTGCCGTCCGGGACGGTCAGCGTGACGAAGTAGCCGCCGACCGGCTTCGACCAGTTCACCCCGGGGGTGTCGGTGAAGTGGCGGGTCAGCACGTCCTCGACCGCGGCGAACTTCGGGCCGATGATCTCGCGGTGCTTCGCCATGTGCGCCCGCACACCGTCGGCGTCGCGCAGGAAGCGGGCGTGGCGCAGGTGGTTGGTCTTGTCCGGGCCGATCGTCCGCTTGCCGGCCACCGCGACCCACCACGACACGTTCGTCGGCGAGGCGCCGAGGAACGACACCCCGGCGCCGGCCAGGGTGATCTTGGAGGTGGACCCGAAGACGAACACCCGGTCGGCGTTCCCGGCCTCGTCGGCCAGCGCCAGCAGGTCGGCGATCTCGACCTCGCGCTCGGTGAGGTGGTGCACCGAGTAGGCGTTGTCCCACATGATCCGGAAATCCGGGGCCGCGGCGGTCATGGTGGCCAGCCGCCGCACGGTCGCGTCGGAGTACACCGCGCCGTCGGGGTTGGAGTACTTCGGCACGCACCAGATGCCCTTGATCGCCGGGTCGGTGGCGACCAGCTCCTCGACCACGTCCATGTCCGGGCCGTCGGCGGTCATCGGCACCGCGACCAGCTCGATGCCGAGCGTCTCGCAGAGCGCGAAGTGCCGGTCGTAGCCGGGCACCGGGGCCAGGAAGACCACCCGCTCCTCGTCCGCCCAGCGGCGGGCCGCCCCGGGCAGCGGGGTGAGCATGGCCTGGGCCACGGTCTCGTACATCAGCTCCAGGCTGGAGTTGCCGAACGCGACCAGCTGGTCGACCGGCACCTGCAGGAGCGGCGCGAAGATCGCCCGCAGCTCCGGCAGGCCCAGCAGGCCGCCGTAGTTGCGGGTGTCGGTGCCGTCGGCGGCGCGGTGGTCGGTCAGCGGCTCGGTGAGCAGCTCCGCGGCCAGGTCGAGCTGGGCGGGCGACGGCTTGCCCCGGGTCAGGTCGAGGGAGATCCCCTCG
Source organism: Pseudonocardia sp. (assembly GCA_035645455.1). Classification (GTDB taxonomy): domain Bacteria; phylum Actinomycetota; class Actinomycetes; order Mycobacteriales; family Pseudonocardiaceae; genus Pseudonocardia. The sequence continues at coordinate 9,012 of DASQMQ010000284.1, read as the reverse complement.
GCCCGCAGGGCGGCGTAGGCCTGCCGGGCGGCGTCGAGCGCTCGGGCGTCCGCGGCGGGCGCCAGGTCGGCTGGCGAGGTCATCGGTGATCCTCCGGAGATCGGCTGGTCAGCGCGGCGCGGGCGGCGGTCGCCGCGGCGCGCAGGTCGTCGAGCTGCTCGGCGACCCGGGCACCCGCGGTGCCGCCGCGCGCGTCGCGTGAGGCGATCGAGCCTGCCACGGTGAGCACCTCGCGCACAGCCGGGCCCAGCGCGGGGTGGACGGCCGCGAGCTCCGCGTCGGTGAGCGCGTCGAGCCCGACCCCGCGGGCCTCGGCGGCGCGCACGCAACCGCCCGCCGCGTCGTGCGCCGCGCGGAACGGCACGCCCTGCCGCACCAGCCACTCCGCGACGTCGGTGGCCAGGGTGAACCCGGCCGGCGCCAGCTCGGCCAGCCGGTCGGGGTGGAAGACCAGCGTGGCGACCATGCCGGCGACCGCGGGCAGCAGCAGCTCCAGCTGGTCGACCGAGTCGAACAGCGGCTCCTTGTCCTCCTGCAGGTCGCGGTTGTAGGCCAGCGGCAGGCCCTTGAGGGTGGCCAGCAACCCGGTCAGGTTGCCGATCAGCCGACCGGCCTTGCCCCGGGTGAGCTCGGCGACGTCCGGGTTCTTCTTCTGCGGCATGATCGAGCTGCCGGTGGAGTAGGCGTCGTCCAGGGTGATGTAGGAGAACTCCGCGGTCGCCCAGAGGATCACCTCCTCGGCCAGCCGGGACAGCTCGACCGCGGTCATGGCCAGCACGAACGCCGCCTCCGCGGCGAAGTCGCGCGACGCCGTGCCGTCGATGGAGTTGGCCGACGACGAGTCGAAGCCCAGTTCGGCGGCCACCGCCTCGGGGTCCAGGCCGAGCGAGGAGCCGGCCAGCGCGCCCGACCCGTACGGCGACACGGCGGCCCGCTTGTCCCAGTCGCGCAGCCGCTCGACGTCGCGCATCAACGCGTGCGCGTGCGCGGCCAGGTGGTGGGAGAGCAGGACCGGCTGGGCGTGCTGCAGGTGGGTGCGCCCGGGCATCGGGGCGTCCGGGTGCGCGGCGGCCTGCGCGACGAGCGCGTCGACGACGTCCAGCACCCCCGCGCCGACCCGGCGGGCGGCGTCGCGCAGCCACATCCGGAACAGCGTCGCGACCTGGTCGTTGCGCGATCGGCCGGCCCGCAGCTTGCCGCCGAGCTCGGGTCCGGCCCGGTCGATCAGGCCGCGCTCCAGGGCGGAGTGCACGTCCTCGTCGCCGGGCGCCGGGCCGAACGCGCCGGACCCGACGTCGGCGGCCAGCTCGGCCAGCGCGTCCAGCATGCCGGCCAGCTCGTCGTCGGTGAGCAGGCCGGCGCGGTGCAGCACGCGCGCGTGCGCCTGGGAACCGCGCACGTCGTAGTCCGCGAGCCGCCAGTCGAACTGGGTCGACTTCGACAGCGCCGCCAGCGCGTCCGCGGGCCCGGACGCGAACCGGCCCCCCCACAACCCCGCCATCAGTCGGTACCCGCTTCCAGGGCGACGTCGTCGAGCGATGCGCCGGGATCGCGCTCGCCGGCACCGTCGGCTACCGGGTCGGTCGCGGCGATCCGGTCGAAGCCGCCCGGGGGCAGCTCGCCGAAGAGCGTGCCGTGCTCGACGAGCACCGTCCCCTGCTCGAGCGGCTGCGCGGCGTAGGCCTCCAGCTTGGCGCGGGAGTCGGCGATGTCGAGGTTGCGCATGGTGAGCTGGCCGATCCGGTCCTCCGGCCCGAAGGCGGGGTTCTCCACCCGCTCCATCGAGAGCCGGTCCGGGTGGTAGGAGAAGCCGGGCCCCTCGGTGTCCAGGATCGTGTAGTCGTCGCCCCGGCGCAGGCGCAGCGTGACCGTGCCGGTCGCGAGCGAGGCGATCCAGCGCTGGATCGACTCGCGCTGCATCAGCGCCTGCGGGTCGAGCCAGCGCCCCTCGTAGAGCAGCCGGCCGAGCTTGCGGCCCGCGAAGTGGTAGTTGGCCAGGGTGTCCTCGTTGTGGATGGCGTTGAGCAGCCGCTCGTAGGCGGCGAACAGCAGCGCCATCCCGGGCGCCTCGTAGATGCCGCGCGACTTGGCCTCGATGATCCGGTTCTCGATCTGGTCGGACATGCCCAGGCCGTGGCGTCCGCCGATGGCGTTGGCCGCCAGCACCAGGGCGACCTGGTCGGCGAACCGCTCGCCGTTGATCGCCACCGGGCACCCGGCCTCGAAGGTGACCGCGACGTCCTCGGTCTCGATCTCGACCGACGGGTCCCAGAACTTCACGCCCATGATCGGGTCGATGGTCTCCAGGGACACGTCGAGGTGCTCCAGCGTCTTGGCCTCGTGCGTCGCGCCCCAGATGTTGGCGTCGGTGGAGTACGCCTTCTCGGCCGCGTCCCGGTACGGCAGCCCGTGCGCGGTGAGCCACGCGCTCATCTCGTGGCGCCCGCCCAGCTGCTGGACGAAGGCGGCGTCCAGCCACGGCTTGTAGATGCGCAGCTCGGGGTTGGCCATCAGGCCGTAGCGGTAGAACCGCTCGATGTCGTTGCCCTTGAAGGTCGAGCCGTCGCCCCAGATGTTCACGTCGTCGGCGCGCATCGCCCGCACCAGCAGCGTCCCGGTGACCGCGCGGCCCAGCGGTGTGGTGTTGAAGTACGTCCGGCCGCCGGAGCGGATGTGGAAGGCGCCGCAGGCCAGTGCGGCCAGGCCCTCCTCGACCAGCTGCGGCTTGATGTCGACCACGCGGGCGATCTCGGCGCCGTACTGCTCGGCGCGGGCGGGCACGCCGGCGATGTCCAGCTCGTCGTACTGGCCGAGGTCGGCGGTGTAGGTGCACGGGATCCCGCCGCTCTCGCGCATCCAGGCGACCGCCACCGAGGTGTCGAGGCCTCCGGAGAAGGCGATGCCGATGCGCTCGCCCTTCGGGAGGGAGGACAGGACCTTGCTCAAGACAGACTCCTTGCTGACGGTTCGCGGGGGGGCCGGAGTTCGCGCAGGAGCGCGACCAGCTCGGCGCCGGTGAGGGGCTCGCGGGCCACCACCATGAGGGTGTCGTCGCCGGCGATGGTGCCGACGACCTCGTGCAGGGCCGCGCGGTCCAAGGCGCTGGCCAGGTAGTGCGCGGCCCCGGGCGGGGTGCGCAGGACGGCCAGGTTCCCACTCGCGTCCGCGGAGACGAGCAGGTCCCCCAGCAGCCGGGCGAGGCGGCTGGTGCCGCCGGAGATGCCGCGGACCGGGCTGCCGTCGTCGGGGATGACGTAGACCGGGGTGCCGCCGTCGGCGCCGCGCAGCTTGACCGCACCGAGCTCGTCGAGGTCGCGGGACAGCGTGGCCTGGGTGGTGCCGATCCCCTCGTCCTCGAGCATCCCGAGCAGCTCGGACTGGCTGTGCACGGCCCGGTCGCGGATCAGCTCGACGATCCGGGCCTGCCGGGCGGCCCTGGACGCGGTGGTCATGGCCGGCGCAGCAACCACGTCAGCAGGGCCTTCTGCGCGTGCAGGCGGTTCTCCGCCTCGTCCCAGACGGCGCTGGCCGGGCCGTCGATGACCTCGTCGGTGATCTCGTGGCCGCGGTGCGCCGGCAGGCAGTGCAGCACGATCGCGCCCTCCGCGGCCCGCGCCAGCAGGCCGGCGTTGACCTGCAGCGGGCGGAACGGGGCCGCCCGGTCCAGGCCGTCGTCCTCCTGGCCCATCGAGACCCAGGTGTCGGTGACGACGACGTCGGCGCCGTCGACGGCGGCGTGCGGGTCGGCGACCAGCTCCACGCCCCCGCCGGTGTCGGACGCCCGGTCCTCGGCGTCGCGCAGGACGTCCTGGTCCGGCGTGAAGCCCTCCGGGGCGCAGACGCGCACGGTCAGCCCGGCGGTCGCCCCGCCGAGCAGCAGCGAGTGGGCCATGTTGTTGGCACCGTCACCGAGGTAGGCCAGGGTCAGCCCGGCCAGCCTCCCGAACCGCTCCCGGACGGTCTGCAGGTCGGCCAGCACCTGGCAGGGGTGGAACCGGTCGGTCAGCGCGTTCACCACCGGCACGGACGACCCCGCGGCCAGCTCCTCGATGCGGGACTGGTGGCCGGTGCGCCAGACGATCGCGTCGACGTAGCGCGACAGCACCCGGGCGGTGTCGGCGATGGTCTCGCCGCGACCGAGCTGGCTGGCCCGGGCGTCCACGATCAGCGGGGTGCCGCCGAGCTGGGCGATCCCCACCTCGAACGACACCCGGGTGCGGGTGGAGGCCTTGTCGAACAGCACCGCGACCGCGCGCGGCCCGGCCAGCGGCCGTTCGGCGAACGGGTCGGCCTTGAGCGCGTCGGCCAGGTCGAGGACCGCGCGCTGCTCGTCGGGGCCGAGGTCGTCGTCGCGCAGCAGGTGGCGGACCATCAGCGGTCCTCCTGCGCGGCGTCCAGGACGGCCGGGAAGGCGTCCAGGAACTCCGCGGCCTGGCCCTCGGTCAGCACCAGCGGCGGGGCCAGCCGGAGCCGGTCGGGCACCGCGTTGTTGACCAGGAAACCGGCGTCCCGGGCGGCCGCCGCGACCGCGGCCGAGACCGGACCGCCGAGCATGATCCCGATCAGCAGGCCGGCCCCGTCCACGCCGCGGACCAGCGGGTGGTTCAGCGCCTCGACGCCCGCCGCGAGGGACTTGCCGACCAGCTCGACGTGCTCGAGCAGGCCCTCGGCGGCGATCGTGTCCAGCACCGCCAGTGCTGCCGCGCAGCAGACCGGGTTGCCGCCGAAGGTGGTGCCGTGCTGGCCGGGTTCGAGCAGGTCGCCGGCCGCGCCGAGGCCGATGCAGGCGCCGATCGGCAGGCCGCCGCCCAGTCCCTTGGCCAGCGTGACGACGTCCGGGACGATGCCGGCCCGCTGGAAGGCGAACCAGCTGCCGGTCCGGCCGATGCCGGTCTGCACCTCGTCCAGCACGAGCAGGGCGCCGTGCCGGGCGGTGATCTCGCGGACGGCGGCCAGGTAGCCGGCCGGCGGGGTCACCGCGCCGGCCTCCCCCATGATCGGCTCCAGGAACACCGCGGCGGTGTCGGCGTCCACGGCGGCGGCCAGCGCGGCCGCGTCGCCGTAGGGGACGTGGCTGACGCCCGGGGTCATCGGCTCGAACGGCGTCTTCTTGCCGGGTTGGCCGGTGAGCGCCAGCGCGCCCATGGTGCGGCCGTGGAAGGCGTCCTCCGCAGCGATGATCTTCGGCCGGCCGGTGCGCCGGGCCATCTTGAACGCGGCCTCGTTGGCCTCGGCGCCGGAGTTGGCGAACAGCACCCGGGCGCCGGGCGCCTCGAGCAGCTCCTGCAGTCGTTCGGCCAGGGCCAGCGGCGGCTCGGTGATGAACAGGTTGGAGGTGTGGCCCAGGGTGGAGATCTGCTCGGTGACCGCGCGGACCACCGCCGGGTGGGCGTGGCCGAGGGAGTTGACCGCGATCCCGCCGAGCAGGTCGAGGTAGCGCCGGCCGTCGGCGTCCCAGACCTCGGCGCCGGAGCCGCGGACCAGGGTCAGCGGCGGGGTGCCGTAGTTGTTCATCATCGCCGCCTGCCAGCGGCTCTGCGGGTTCGTGGGCTCGTTCACGGGATCACCATCGTTCCGACTCCTTCGCTGGTGAAGACCTCCAGCAGCACCGAGTGCGGCAACCGGCCGTCGATCACGTGCGCGCGGCCGACGCCGCCGCGCACGGCGCGCAGGCAGGCCTCCATCTTCGGTGCCATGCCGGACTCCAGGGCGGGCAGCATCGGTTCGAGCTGGTCCGCGGTCAGCTCGCTGATCAGCGAGTCCGGGTCCGGGTAGTTCGCGTACAGGCCCTCGACGTCGGTCAGCACGACCAGCTTGGCCGCGCCGAGCGCGGCGGCCAGTGCGGCGGCCGCGCTGTCGGCGTTGATGTTGTAGACCTGTCCGTCGACGTCCGGGGCGACCCCGGCCACCACCGGGATCCGCCCGGCCCGCACCAGGTCCAGCACCGCGGCCGGCTCGACGTCCACGACGTCGCCGACCAGGCCGATGTCCACCGCCTCGCCGCCGACCAGTGCGGTGCGCCGCTCCGCGGTGAACAGCCCGGCGTCCTCCCCGGACAGCCCCACCGCGTACGGGCCGTGCTGGTTGATCAGCCCGACCAGTTCCCGGCCGACCTGCCCGACCAGCACCATCCGGACCACGTCGATGGTCTCCGGGGTGGTGACCCGCAGCCCGCCGCGGAACTCCCCGGGCAGGCCGAGCCGGTTGAGCATGGCGGTGATCTGCGGGCCGCCGCCGTGCACCACCACCGGGTGGATGCCGGCCAACCGCAGGAACACCATGTCCCGGGCGAAGGCCTGCTTGAGCTCGTCGTCGATCATCGCGTGGCCGCCGTACTTGATCACGACGACCTGGTCGTGCCACTGCTGCAGCCAGGGCAGCGCCTCGGCCAGCACCGCGGCCTTCTCCCCGGCGTGCGCCAGCCGGCGCCGAGCCGCGGTTCCGGGAGCCGCCTCAGGAGGAGTAGGCACTGTTCTCCTCCACGTAGGCGTGCGAGAGGTCGGTGGTGAGGATCTCCGCGGTGCCCCCGCCCAGCCCGAGCTCGACGTGCACCAGGATCTCCTTGCCGGACAGGTCGGCCGCCGAGCGGTCGCCGGCGGCGACGCCGCCGTGGCACAGCAGCGCGCCGTTGATGGTGATGTCCAGGGCCTCGGGGTTGACGTCGGCGTCGCTGTAGCCGACCGCGGCCGCCACCCGGCCCCAGTTCGGGTCCGAGCCGAACAGCGCGGTCTTGACCAGGCTGTCCCGGGCGACCGTGCGGGCCACGGTGACCGCGTCGTCCTCGTCGGCGGCGCCGGTGACCCGGACCGTGACCCGCTTGGTGACGCCCTCGGCGTCGGACTGCATCTGCTGGGCGAGGTCGCGGCAGACCGCGGTGAGCGCCGCGGTGAAGTCCAGCGGATCGGCCTCGGCGCCGCTGGCCCCGGAGGCCAGCACGATCACCGTGTCGTTGGTGGACATCGAGCCGTCGACGTCGAGGCGGTCGAAGCTGACCCGCACCGCGGCGCGCAGCGCCTCCTCCAGCACCGGGCCGTCCACGATCGCGTCGGTGGTCAGCACGGACAGCATGGTGGCCATCGACGGCGCGATCATCCCGGCGCCCTTGGTGGTGCCGCCGACCGTCCAGCCGGACCGGTCGGTGTAGACGGCCTGCTTGGGCACGGTGTCCGTGGTCATGATCGCGGTCGCCGCGGCCAGCCCGGCAGCCGGCGTGGCCGCCAGCGCGGCGGCCGCCTGCTCGACCCCGGCCAGCACCCGCCCGCGCGGCAACTGGGCGCCGATCAGCCCGGTCGAGCAGATCGCCACCTCGATCGCGCCGCCGCCGAGCACCTCGGCGGCCTTCTCCGCGGTGGCGTGCGCGGTCTGGAAGCCCTCGTGGCCGGTGCAGGCGTTGGCGCCGCCGGAGTTGAGCACGACCGCGCGCAGCCGGTGGGTCGAGGCCAGCACCTGCTCCGACCACAGCACCGGCGCGGCCTTGACCTTGTTGCGGGTGAACACGCCGGCGGCGTCGAAGCGCGGGCCGTCGTTGACGACCAGGGCGAGGTCGGGGTTGCCGCTGGCCTTGATCCCGGCGGCGACCCCGGCGGCCCGGAAGCCCCGGGCGGCGGTGACGCTCACGGGGCCACCCCGGTCAGCGGCAGGCCGGCGGTCTCGGGCAGGCCCAGCGCGATGTTCATCGACTGGATCGCCCCGCCCGCGGTGCCCTTGGTCAGGTTGTCGATCGCGGCCACCGCGATCAGGCGGCGCGCGTCGGGGTCGACGGCGACCTGCACGAGTGCGGTGTTCGCGCCCAGCGTGGCCGCCGTGGACGGCCATTCCCCCTCCGGTAGCAGGTGCACGAACGGTTCCCCGGCGACGGCCTTCGCGTAGACCTCGCGCGCGTCCGCCCCGTCGCCGGTGAGCGCGGCCGAGCAGGTGGCGAGGATGCCGCGCGGCAGCGGGGCCAGCACCGGGGTGAAGCTCACCCCGACCGGCCGCCCGGCGACCGCGGACAGGTTCTGGGTGATCTCCGGGGTGTGCCGGTGGGCGCCGCCGACGCCGTAGGCCGACAGCGAGCCCATCACCTCCGCGCCCACCAGGTGCGCCTTGGGCGCCCGGCCCGCGCCGGAGGTGCCGCTGACCGCGGTGACCACGACCTCGGGGGCGACGATCCCGGCCGCCACCGCCGGGAACAGGGCCAGCGTGGACACCGTCGGGTAGCAGCCCGGCACGGCGATCCGGGTGGCGCCGCGCAGCCGGTCCCGGGCACCCGGCAGCTCGGGCAGGCCGTAGGGCCAGGAACCCGCGTGCTCGCCGCCGTACCAGCGCTGCCAGGCGTCGGGGTCGGTGAGGCGGTGGTCGGCGCCGCAGTCGACGACCAGGGTGTCCTCGCCGAGCTGCGCGGCGAGCTCGGCCGACTTCCCGTGCGGCAGCGCGAGGAAGACCACGTCGTGGCCGGCCAGGGCGTCCGGGGTGGTGTCGGCCAGCACCCGGTCGGCCAGCGGCCGCAGGTGGGGTTGGTGGACGCCGAGGCGGCTGCCGGCGTTGCCGCCCGCCGTCAACGTCCCGATCTCGACGTCGGGATGGGCCAGCAGGAGCCGCAACAGCTCCCCACCGGCGTACCCGCTCGCGCCGGCCACCGCGATCAACACCATGCGCATGACTATGCACCCCCGCGCAACCCGATGCAAACCGCTTCCGTCGAGAACGAGGTTGCGGTGATCGGATCGGCTGATCGATCACGACGAGTTCGTTCTCGACGGGGGGTGGGTGGGTGGCCATACGGTTGGGGGGTGCATGAAGTGGTGCGGGCGGTGCGGCAGGGGCTGGCCGAGGTGGCGGACCAGGGGGCGGCGGAGGGGATGCGCGCCTACATGAAGTCGGCGATGCCGTTCCGCGGGGTGCCCAAGCCGTCGCGCGAGCGGCTGCTGCGCGAACTGGTGGCCGAGCACCCGCTGCGCGACGCCGAGGAGCTGATCGAGGTCGCCGACGCGCTGTGGACCGGGGCGCAGTACCGGGAGGAGCGCTACCTGG
>DASQMQ010000283.1:0-5622 GCA_035645455.1 Pseudonocardia sp. | reverse complement strand
GGTACGTGACGGGAAGCCAGAAGGCTTTTTCTATCTTGATCACCGGACGGTCGATCCCCCCGGCGCTGCCGATCCGCCCGGCCCGCAGGAGGACGCCGAACGGATCGGGGCCTCGACCGACGCCGGGACCGCCGGCCCGGGAACCGGCGTCGGACCCGCTGCCCGGCCGGTGGCGGCCGGTGCGGGGGCCACGCCGATCGCCGGTGCCGCCCCCGTCCCGGGTGTCTCCCGCCCCACCGCCGAACCAGGACCTGACACCGTGGCCCAGACCGCCGCCGCCCCGCCCGCCACGCCGGAGCGGCGATCCGCCGTAGCGGCCGATCCGGTCCGCGGTCCGGCCGTACCGGGTCCTGGCGCTGCCGGCGGCCCCGACACGGCTGCGGACCGGGTCGTCGCGGACCGGGCGGTGGCCGATCGGGTCGGCCCGGACCCGGCCACTCCCGGGACCCCCGCGGCCGGACCCGCAGCGGCCACCGCGCCCCCGGCCCGCCCCATCCCCGCTGTTCCGCCAACCGCCGCGCCGCGCGCGCCCACCGACGCCGCCGACCGCGCGCGCCGACCGCTGCGCTCCCCGGCCGAGCAGGTCGCCGAGCAGGCCGCCGCCGACCTCGCCCTGCTCCGCACGTTCGGCTACACCGACCCCGGCCTGCGGCCCGACAGCGCGCCGGTCGTCTCGCTGGTCAGCCGCGAGGCCCCGCCCCCCGAGCCGCCGTCCGGCGCCCCCCAGCCGGTGCGCTTCCACGTCGCCGGGCCCGGCGCCGCCCCGATCGGCGGAGCCGCCGTCGCGCTGCTGGACGGCCGCGGCCGCGAGGTCGCGGCTGGTGCCGCGGACGGGTCCGGGGCGGGGGAGCTGCGCGCCCCGCACCCGGGGTCCTACGTGCTGGTGGCCGGCGCCGATGGCCACCTGACCTGCGCGGTGGCGGTCACCGTGGCCGACGGACCGGCGTCGGTGGCGGCGGTGCTCGCCCGGTCGGCCTCGGTGTCGGGCACCGTGCTCGGCGAGGACGGCCCGATCGCCGGGGCCCGGGTCACCCTGGTGCAGGACGGCGAGATCGTCGACGCCGTCGACTCCGCCGCGGACGGCTCCTACCGCCTCGACGACGTGCCGCCCGGCGAGTACGGCCTGTCGGTCGCCGCCGCGGGCTGCGACCCGCACGCCGCGCTGCTGGTCCTGCCCGACGAGACCGACCTGCGGGTCGACGTCGACCTGGAGCCCGCGTTGCCGCAGGCCGACGAGGACGGCAGGCTGGACGGCGCGGGCCTCGGCCCGGACGCCGGTGACGTCGCCGAACTGTTGCTGCGCGGGCAGCAGGACCACCCCGGGAGGTGACCGTGGCCGACACCGTCGGGACCCACGTCGAGGGCACGCTGACCGGGGTCCGCGGGGTGCGGCTGTACTGGCAGGGCCACCTGCCCGACGGCGAGCCGCGCGGGGTGCTGCTGATCTGCCACGGCCTCGGCGAGCACAGCGGGCGCTACCGCAACGTGGCCGACGCCCTGCTGCCCGACGGGTGGGCCGTCTACGGCCTGGACCACCGCGGCCACGGGCGCTCCACCGGCCGGCGGGCGCACCTGGACGGCTACCCGAACTGGCTCGCGGACTTCGACACCTTCCGCCGCCACGTCGTCGCCCGCCACCCCGGGCTGCCGGTGTTCGTGCTCGGCCACAGCATGGGCGGGCAGATCGCGCTGGCCTACGCCCTCGACCACCCCGACGACCTGGCCGGCCTGGTGCTCTCGGCGCCCGCGATGGCCAGCCGGGCGGTCGCGCCGGCCGCGGTGCCGGTGCTGCGGGCGCTGGCCCGGGTCGGCCCGCGGCTGCGGCTGGCCGGCATCGACGTCACCCGGATCAGCAAGGACCCGGCGGTGGTGACCGCCTACCGGGCCGATCCGCTGGTCCACCAGGGCAAGCCCACGCTGGCGCTGATGTACGGGCTGTTCCGGCAGTTCGCGCCGCTCACCCAGCGGGCCGGCGAGCTGCGGATGCCGGTGCTGCTCCAGCACGGCCGCCTGGACGTGCTCACCGAACCGTCCGGGACCGAGGGGCTGGCCGCCGCGCTCGGTTCACCGGACCGCACCGTGCGCTGGTACGACGAGCTGTGGCACGAGATCTACAACGAGCCCGAGCGGGACGCGCCGCTGACCGACCTGCGCGCCTGGCTCGCCGACCACCGCTGAGCCCCGCTGGTCCGGTGCCGGCCGATCGGGCATCGTGACGGGCCCGGCAGCGCGTCCGGGCGCGGAACCTTCGAAGGGCGATGGGGTGCACACACAGGTTCGCACCGGGCGGTCCCGGTCCGGGCTCGGCCCGACCCGGGGGCCGGTCCCGGCGGGGCAGCGCCGGGGTGGGCGATGACCCCGACCGGGGACGGCGAGATCGCCCGCATGCTGGCCCGGTCCGGGCCGATCGGCGTGCTCGGCCCGGTGGCCGAGTGGGCGCCCGAGCTGCGCGCGGCGATGGACCTGCTGCTCGGCTCCACCCACCCGCTGGTCATCTGCTGGGGCCCGCGGTTCGCGTTCCTCTACAACGACGCGTTCGTCCCCGGCGCCGGCCAGAAGCACCCCGCCGGGTTCGGCCAGCCGGTGGAGACGGTCTGGCCGGAGATCTGGCACCAGGTCGGCCCGCTGCTGGAGCGGGTCATGCGCACCGGCGAGCCGCAGGGCCGGCTGGACGACCTGCTGATGATGCGCCGGCACGGGTTCGTCGAGGAGACCTACTGGAACTACTCCTACAGCCCGCTGCGCGACCACCGGGGCGACGTCGTCGGGGTGTTCAACGTGACCGTGGAGACCACCCGGCGGGTGGTCGGCGAGCGCCGGCTGCGGCTGCTGGCCCGGCTGGCCGAGGCCGGCCGGGACGCCGGCTCGGTGGACCGGGCCCTCGAACAGGTCGCCGGGGTGCTGGCCGACGCCGGCTCCGACGTGGCCTTCGCCGCGTTCACCCGGCACCGCGGCGACAGCGTCCCGCCGCGCACGGTCGCCACCGCCGGGCTCGGCCGGACGCTCCCCGAGCTGCCGGTGCCGCAGGACACCGGGTTCGTGATGGTCGAGCTGCGCGGCGGCGTCCGCAACGTGCGCGGGATCCGCTCCTCGGTCGCGGCCACCGCCAGCATCGCCGACGTCGACGGCCGGCCGGCGGTGGGCGTGCTGCTCGGGGTGCCGCCGACGCTGCCCTTCGACGCCGACCAGCGGGCGTTCCTGCAGCTGGTGGTGGACAACGTGGCCGCGACGGTGGCCTCCGCGCAGGCCGCCGAGGCGCAGGGCAGGCGCTCCGCGGCGATCGCCGAGCTGGACCGGGCCCGCACCGAGTTCCTGGCCGCGGTCGGTCAGGAGTTCCGCACCCCGCTGGCGCTGATCCTCGGCCCGATCGAGTACCTGCGGGGAGCCGTGCCCGCGGCCCTGCACGCCGAACTGGACGTCCTGGAGCGCAACGCGACCCGGATGCTCAAGCTGGTCAACGACCTGCTCGAGGTGTCCCGGTTGGAGATCGCCGGGGCCGGCGGGTTCGTCCCGCTGGACCTGGGCGCGGTCACCGCCGAGCTGGCCGGGCTGTTCCGGTCCACCGCCGAGCGGGCCGGGCTGATCCTGGACATCGACTGCCCACCGCTGCCGCGGCCGGTCTGGGTCGACCGCGACCTGTGGGAGAAGGTCGTGCTCAACCTGCTGACCAACGCCGTCAAGCACACCTTCGAGGGCGGCATCCGGGTCGAGGTGGCCGCCGACGACGAGTGCGCCGAGCTGCGCGTGATCGACACCGGGGTGGGGGTCCCGGAGGACCAGCTGCCCCGGCTGTTCGACCGCTTCCACCGGGTCCCCGGCGCGGCCGCGCGCTCCGCGGAGGGCAGCGGCATCGGGCTGGCCCTGGTCCGCCAGGCGGTCGAACTGCACGGTGGCACCGTCGAGGTGACCAGCACGGTCGACATCGGCAGCGTGTTCATCGTCCGGGTGCCGCTGGGCGTGGCGCACCTGCCGGTCGCGGCGCTGGCGCCGGCCCCGGAGGGCCCGCCCCGGTCGGCCACCGAGATCGCCGAGCCGTTCCTGGCCGAGGCCCGCCGCTGGCTGACCGGCCAGGACGGGGCGTGGGCGGCGTCCGCGACGCCGGTCCCGGAGCTGCTGGCCCCGGACGGCGTCGCCGACGGGCGGGTGCTGGTCGCCGACGGCGATCCCGACGTCCGCGCCTACATCGCCCGGCTGCTGGCCGAGTACTGGCAGGTGCAGTCGGTCGCGGACGGCGCCCAGGCGCTCGCCGCCGCCGTCGCCGACCCGCCGGACCTGGTCGTCGCGGACGCCGGGGTGGCCGAGCTGGACGGGTTGTCGCTGGTCCGGGCGCTGCGCTCGGAACCGGGCACGGCCGGGGTCCCGGTGGTGCTGGTCTCGGCCGAGGCGGGGGAGGGGCCGGCGGTCACCGCGCTGGCCGCCGGTGCGGACGACTACCTGGTCAAGCCGTTCTCCGCGCGCGAGCTGGTGGCCCGGGTCGGCAGCCACCTGCAGCTGGGCCGCACCCGGCGGGCCGCGGAGCGGCGGTTCCGCGCGATGGCCGACGCCACCCCGGCGCTGATCTGGGTGGACGACGCCACCGGCAGCCGGCAGTTCGTCAACCGCGGCTGGCTGGACTTCACCGGCGCCGCCGAACCGGCCGGTGAGCTGGGCCGGGCCTGGCAGGACCGGATCCACCCGGACGACCGGCAGCGCTACCGCTCGGTCCGCGAGGCCGCCGCGCTGGCCGGCGCGCCGTTCGAGGTGGAGTACCGGTTGCGGCACGCCGGCGGGCACCACCGCTGGGTGCTCGACCGGGGCGCCCCGGTCAGCCCCGCCGAGCACCCGACCGGCTTCGTCGGCGGCTGCCTGGACGTCGACGCCCACCACCGCGAGCAGCGCCGGATCCTGCTGTTCGCCGACGTCGCCACGGCCCTGGACGGCGAGCAGACCGTGCTCGGCCGGTACCGCACGCTCGCCCGCACGCTGGTCGAGCACGGCGTCGCCGACCAGGTCCGGGTGCACGAGCACCGGCCGGGAGCCGATCCGCTGCTGCGCGCGGTCGCGTCCGCCGACCCGGCCGACGAGCTCGTGCTGCTGGCCCACGCCGGCGACGTCGAGCTGCACCGGGAGGTCCTGGAGACCGGACGGGGCCGGCTGGCGGTGCCGTCCGCCGACCACCCGCTGGGGCTGCGCTCGGTGGTGCTGGCCCCGCTGACCGTGGGCGAGCGGGTGCTCGGCCTGATCGGCGCCGGCCGCGGCCCCGGGCAGCCCGCCTACGACGCCGAGGACCTCGACCTGGTCGTGGAGATCGGTCGCCGGGCCGGGGTGGCGGTGGACAACGCCCGGCTGCTGGAGCAGGAACGGGCCTCCAGCCAGCGGCTGGCGCTGCTGCACCGGGCGACGGCGCGGATGTCCGCGGCGGCCACCTCCGAGGAGGTGGCCGCGATCGCCGCCGACCACCTGGCCACCCTGCTGGACTGCCCGGTCGTCGGGGTGTGGTCGGCGGCCGGCACCGGGCCGCTGCGGCTGATCGCCACGCACGGCTGGACCGAGCGGATCCCGGCCAGCTGGGAGCAGCTGTCCCGGCGGGCCGACATCCCGGCCGCCCGGGCGTTCCGCGACCGCCGACCGGAGTGGATCCCC